>JAKVCS010000004.1:368855-519857 GCA_022448365.1 Saccharospirillaceae bacterium
TCGAAACCCATAAAAAAGAATAGCATCACCGGCGTCCACCATTTTTGTGACAAATTCATTGGGTTCTATATAGGCCATACCATCACTCCACTTTAGTAATGAAAGTGGAGTGATTGCAATGGCAGTGCCGGAAAAATATGTAATTTATAAATTATTGATTTATTGATATAAGAATATGCTTGTCAGCAATGCGGCGGTTAAAGTCATAGAAATAATGGGCAATGCTGGAGCAGATCTTTAATGATGCACCGATTAAATTTTTCTCTGTAGTGCTTTAATACTAGTATATGAGTGATCATCCTAGATTTTTTAGAGCGTGAAATTAAAAGGTTAGGGGATGCCAAAAAATGCAGATTGAAATAGAGATTTCCGACACTCAGCGGTTTTAATAGAACCGAAGGTATCGGAAATATTTACGACATAACCATTATCCAGCCTTCCAGGTTACGCGTTGTTTTTCTGCTTATCGCTATCACTCGATTGACGTTAAGAAGTCCTGGTATTTCTCCGCAGCAGTGGCGGCTTTTTCCACCATAGGCATGTGACCAATTCCAGGCCAGATTTCGGTTTGAAGGTGTTTTATGCCTGCTTGCCATACCGGTACCGAGCTGACGTGTAGCAGGCGGTCTTTATCGCCCCACCATAACAGCGCAGGTGCTGTTAACTGGTTAAGCTTCGCTTCCAGATAATCGGAAGAATGGAAGTCATGAAAGATTTTCTCTAACTGATCGTGGCGGTCGATGTAACTCTGGCCAATGGCTTCCAGAACGATATCTGGCAAATAAGGCGGTTGTGCCATGGTCATGGCGTAAAAGTCATCGAACTCGGCTCGGTTCTTTATCAGAAAAGGATTGTTGCCTTTTTCCAGCATTTTCATCATGTCACTGGCTTGTGGTGGAATGACACCAGCCGGATCGACCATCGTGGCTGACAGCACGCGTTGTGGGTAATCGATGGCGAAGGTAGCGGTCAAAAAGCCTCCCATGGAATTACCAATGACATGGGCCTGCTCAATGTTCAATCGGTCAAGCAGGGTAGCCAGGCGTTTTGCCTGGGTTGGCATGCTGTAATCCCATTGTGGCTGATACGGCGAGTCACCGTGACCCGCCATATCGGGAATAATCACTTGATAGTCGTCAACAAAGTGCTTGGCAAACCTGGCCCATACGTCTTTATCTGCGCTATAGCCGTGTAGCATAACAATGGTCGGTTTGGTTTCTGCATCAGGGGTTTTATACAACGCCAGTGACATCTCACCAATATCAATCTGATCTTGCTCAAAGCCGTATAGAGAGGCTTCCAGATCGGTCACATTGGTGTAAAGCCAGTGGCCGACCTGAGCGTATTGACCGCGAACCAGGCCAAATACAAACGCCAGCAGCATTGCCGTGAACAGCAGCGGGGTAGTTTTCATAACGGGGTCCTTGCAGGGTTTTTATTATTGGTTGTGATTTATACATATCTGAAGATAACTGTCGTCACTTTATAAAGACGGTGAAAGGCGGTCAACTTTTCTTACGGTGAATTCCGGACAATATCTCTACGATTATTTCGGTATCTGAGGCTTCCGTTCAGCGTAGCGGACCTTTGTTATCGCTATCGTATTGAGAATCATTGTTAAAAACCTTTTGTTGTTATAGTATAACGTTTTGAGCTACAGACCAGAGGTATAAGTTATGAAGCCAGGTATCCACCCTGAATATCGAGATGTGTTGTTTCACGATACGACGATTGACCAGTATTTTATTATTGGTTCAACCGTTCAAACCAATCGTACTGAGGAGTATCAGGGGAAAACTTACCCTTACATGACGATTGAAGTGTCCAGTGCTTCTCACCCTTTTTATACTGGCAAGCAGCGTACTGCTCAGACAGACGGCCAGATTGCTAAGTTTAATAAACGTTTTAAGCGTCCTGCTAAATAATGACCTGGCACCGGGCAACGCTTTGCCCGGTGCTCGCGTTTGTTGTCACTCGCCGTTTCTGGTTGGTCAGTGTTCAAGTAGCGTTTTCTATTTCATCAACAGGCTCACGCCAGATATCAGCAACATCCCCCGACACATCAGCATAAAGTTATCCTGAGAAATTAATTTCTGGATACGGTAGCCGAGGCTAACCCCCAGTAATGCAAAAGGAATCAGGACTGCGCTGGTGGTTAACAGTTCAGCAGACCAGCTGCCATTAATTGTGTACGGAATCAATTTACTGAAATTGATCATGGCAAAGAAAATAGCGGCCTGACCTAGCCATTGTTGTTTCTCAAGCTGTTGCGCCAGAAAATAAATACTGATGGGCGGTCCTCCGGCATGCAGCAATGTACTGGTGATGCCTGCCAGTGTGCCCCAAATCATGGCAGACCCCGGCAGTTTCGCCAGCATCGGTGCCAGTTGATTCCAAAGTGCAAAGCTGATGCACAGAATTGCCAGAATCCATTGCAGACTTTCGGTTGGCAGTGACCCCATTGCGCTGCCGGCAATAATGACGCCTAACAGTCCGGCGATAACGATGGTGGCAATTGAGCGATAACTTTTAATGGCATGGCGATACATGCTGATGGTGCGTACATCCATAATCAGTAACAGTGGCAGCATCAGTGCCGCTGCTTCCGGTACTGAGATAACCAATGCCAGTAGTGGCACTGCTACAACCCCAGCACCACCGGCCAGTCCGGATTTT
This sequence comes from Saccharospirillaceae bacterium, assembly GCA_022448365.1. NCBI lineage: Bacteria > Pseudomonadati > Pseudomonadota > Gammaproteobacteria > Oceanospirillales > Saccharospirillaceae > Saccharospirillaceae bacterium. Next base: position 371,532 of record JAKVCS010000004.1, read on the forward strand.
GAAATCCCGGTGAAAATGACACCAATAATGGCAAGCAGCCAGAAGATCGGGTCGGTACTCAACATATATTCAGTTATCCTGCTGTTAATAAAGTAGTTGTATCCATCACTGGCGAACAGCTCGGCCACTCGCGCTGCGGTTATTCGGTGATGGGCAGATCAAACCATAATGCAATCAGTGGTTCTTGGGCATTGAGTTGCAGCGATTCTTCGAAGGCTCCCAAGGCATCTCCGGCCATCAACTGATGATCGTTTATGTTCACGCTACCTTCAATTAAATGAAAATATCCCGGGCGTTGCAGAGTATCCAGTTGCAGTGATTCACCGCGATTCAACGCAACACGATAAAGGCTGACATCCTGTTGTATGGACAATGAGCCGTCAGACCCATCGGGTGTGACCAGCGGTGTCAGCTTACCCCTTTGTTCAATTTTTTGTTGCTGATAGCCCGGTGTGATACCGAGTTTGTTTGGTTGAATCCAAATCTGTAGAAAACGCAGATTGTGTTGTTTTGAGTGATTAAATTCAGAGTGAGTAACACCCGTTCCCGCGCTCATTCTCTGAACGTCTCCGGCAGGGACAATATAACTATGTCCCATGCTGTCTTTGTGTTCGATAGCGCCTTCCAGTACGTAGGAAATAATTTCCATATCGCGGTGGCCGTGGGTATCGAAACCGGCTCCCGGTGCCACGCTATCGTCGTTAATAACGCGTAGCGCAGAAAATCCCATATGTTTGGGGTCGTAATAGTGACCAAAAGAAAACGAATGTTGGCTGTTAAGCCAGCCAAAGTTTGCACGACCACGTGCATTGCCGGGACGAAAATACAACATAATAACTACCTCACTGAATGGGTGATGTTTATGTTAATGGCAAGGGTTCAGATAAAAAATTGCAAAGAATGGGCACTATGATCCAGTATTTTCGATTGATACCTGCTGCCGATGTCAATCATCCGATATCGGCATATCAAGAGTCAGCAATCGCAGCTCGCCGATAAACTCACGAGCTGCCGGCCCTAACTTGTCCTTATCCTGATAATTCAGGTAAAAGCTGGTACTGCGAAATTCCCCTTCAGTTAATGGCAAACGTTTTAGTAAACCTTGCTCTAAGACATCTTTAACCAGAGGAAAGGGCAGCCAGGCAAATCCCAGATTCTGACTGATTAAATCGAATGACGCGCGCAAACTGCCTACGGTCCAGCGTTGCTCAGAACCCTGCCAGCCAGATGAGCGTCTGTTTTCGCTGGCGGAGTCGCGGGTAATAATCTGACGATAAGATTTTAAATCTTCATGGCTGAGCGGGCGATTAAACTGATGCAGTGGGTGATCTTTGTGAGCAACGGCAACAAATTCTAAAGTACAGATTTCTTCGTTAAGGCCGGACGGCATCTGGAAACCGGATAATCCGATATCGGCTTTACGGTTCTGTATGAGTTCGTTGGTACCTGACAACACCGTATCAATGATATCAATACGGATCTGAGGGAATAACGACGATACTTTTTCCAGCGCGCAGTACACAATGGTTTGCGGAAAGGCACCATCGACGGCAATACGTAATTCTGATTCCACCCCTGAGCTGACCGAAGCCGCAACCGCCTCGATACGGGATACTTCGTCGAGTAGATACTCGCCCCGGCGCAACAGCAATTTTCCGGCTTCAGTTAACAGCGTTTTCCGTCCTTCAACTTCGAACAGCTTTACCGCCAGTGCCTCTTCGAGTTTGCTCACTGCATGGTGAATACTTGACTGGCTTTTGTGTACCTTACTTGCCGCCTGGTTAAAGCCGCCGGCATCAACGACGGCCTTAAACATACGCCATTGTTCGAGTGTGGTCTTTTGCATAAAAGGCGCCCTGCGGTTTTAAATCGGAAAAAGCTCTGCTCGGTTGTGTGGTGATAAATAATTAATATCCGGACCAACCGGTACCACCTGGGTCGGGTTAATCATGGTATGGCTGAAATAGTAGTGGCGCTTGATGTGGTAGAAATCCACCGTGTCTGCCACGCCTGGCCATTGAAAGAGCTCACGCACATAGTTAGAGATATGTGGGTAATCTTCCAATCGCTGACGATTGGTTTTGAAGTGACCATGGTATACCGCGTCGAAGCGAATCAGGGTGGTGAATAATCGCCAGTCTGCCTCGCTTATTTGATTCGACACCAGATAGCGCTGTTTACCAAGGATGGTTTCTACGTCATCCAGAGCTACAAATAATTTGTTGTAGGCATTTTCATAAGCCTCCTGAGTGGTGGCAAAGCCACAACGGTACACACCGTTGTTAATATTTTCATACACCCGCTCATTGAGTGAATCGATATCGGTGCGCAGCGCCTGCGGGTAAAAGTCCTGAGTGTCGCCAGTCAGTTGATTAAATGCCGAATTAAACATGCGGATAATCTCAGATGATTCGTTACTGACGATACGATTTTGCTGTTTATCCCATAAAACCGGTACCGTCACCCGACCGGTGTAGTCAGCTTTGTTGCGGCTGTAAATCTGGTGCATGTAGTCGGCGTTGAATAGCGTATCACCGCTGCTGCCTTTGGCTGCGTCATCGTTTAATTGTTCAAATGTCCACCCCTGATCCAGCATATCCGGGCTGACAACCGATACGCTGATGTGTGTTTCCAGCTGCTTCAGTTTACGAAAGATCAGGGTGCGATGAGCCCAGGGACAAGCGAGCGAAACATACAGGTGGTAACGACCAGACTCTGCGTTGAATCCCGCTTCACCGCTTGGCCCGGCTTTGCCATCTTCGGTAACCCAGTTACGTAACTGCGCAGCCTCGCGCTGGAAAGCGCCACCGGATTCCTCTGTCTTATACCATTTGTCGTGCCATTGGCCATTTACTAGCAGTCCCATAGGAGCCTCGTCTGACTGATTAAAGGCAAATTTGCCTGTGATATGTTCAGTGTATGTGTTTTCTATAGAATGAAAACGACAAATAAACGAGCTATTTGTTCTATAAAATAGAATGATAGGCCCAGTAGACATCTGTTTGAATAGAAACATGCGATTTGCCCGGGTCTACTGTTAAATTTTGCCCAGAGAGAGTGTTGTGAGCCGTAAGGTATTGATGTTATATCAACAATTTTCAGCGTATCAGGTTGTTACCGAGCAACGGCGAAAACCGCTTCAGGAGTACAAAAGATGACGGGTTATTTTATTCAGGCTTTTATCTTCCTGTTTGCTGCCGTGGTGATGGTGCCATTGGCCAGGCGGCTCGGTTTAGGCTCGGTACTCGGGTATTTAATTGCCGGCGTTATTATCGGCCCGGTAACCGGTCTGGTGGGCCAGGAGACCAATACCATTCAGCATTTTGCTGAATTTGGTGTGGTGATGATGTTATTTCTGGTCGGGCTGGAGTTACAGCCTTCGATGCTGTGGCAGATGCGTCATCGATTATTAGGGTTAGGTGGTCTGCAGGTTGGTTTAACCGCACTGTCAGTAACGGGTATTGCGTTACTGTTGGGACAGAGCTGGACTATTTCACTGGCTATTGGCTTGATATTTTCCTTGTCCTCTACGGCAATTGTGTTACAGACATTTAACGAAAAAGGTCTGACCAAAACGGAAGGCGGTAATCGGGCTTTTTCGGTGCTGCTGTTTCAGGATATTGCCGTCATTCCTATGTTAGCGTTAATGCCTTTATTGGCACTTCCTGAGCTACAATCCGCTGAATCTGTTGCCGTTGGCCACCATGAAGAAATCAGTTTGGTGGCGCATTTGCCCGGTTGGGCAACCGGTTTGGTGGTATTCGCCACGATTATTGGACTGGCATTGGCTGGCCATTATTTGAGCCGCCCATTATTTCGTTACGTGGCCGATTCTGGGTTGCGTGAAGCCTTTATGGCAGCGGCTCTGATGCTGGTTATCGGTATTGCGGCATTAATGGGGTTGGTGGGATTGTCTCCGGCGTTGGGGACTTTTCTTGCCGGCGTGGTGTTGTCCAACAGCGAGTTTCGTCATGAACTGGAAGCCAATATTGAACCGTTTAAAGGGTTATTGTTAGGACTGTTTTTTATTACCGTCGGCGCTGGAGTGAATTTTACCGTATTAGGTGATCATTTCACGACCATCATTACTCTTACGTTGGGATTAATGCTGCTGAAAGCGGCCGTATTGCTGGTTCTTGCATGGATCTTTAAAGTGCATGCCGGAGATCGTTGGTTATTTACGTTAAGCCTGGCTCAGGCGGGTGAATTTGGATTTGTATTATTGACGTATGCAGTGAGTCATAGCGTATTGCCAACGGCATTGGCGCAGTTATTGTCGCTGGTGGTTGCGTTATCCATGTTTCTAACCCCGGCCTTGTTTATTGTGCTGGAGAAGATAATTTTTCCGCGTTATGAGCAGCAACAACAGTCACGAGATACGGACGAAATTGATGAGCATGGCCGTGTGATAATTGCCGGGATCGGGCGTTTTGGTCAGATTGTGAATCGATTGCTGGTGGCAAATGGTGTTCCGACGGTGGTACTTGATCATCAGGCGGCTCAGGTTGATCGGTTGCGGTCCGTCAATATCAAGAGCTTTTATGGTGATGCCAGTCGTACGGATTTGTTGCATGCGGCAGGTATCGACGAGGCTGAATTACTGGTGGTGGCAATCGATGATAAAGACCGCGCTCTGACGTTGGTGAAGCAAGTGAAGCATAAGTTTCCGCACGTCGGTATTCTTGCTCGTGCTTATGACCGTGGTCATCACTATGAACTGTTGGATGCTGGCGCGGACTACGTCATCAGTGAAACCTATAAATCAGCGTTGGAACTCGGTGGCGAAGTGTTGCAGCGTTTGGGTCAGCAGCCGGTTCAGGCTGAGCAGACCAAGCAGCACTTTTGTTGTCTGGAAAGCAAACACTTTGACGCCTTGTTTAACAGCTGGCGCCACGAAGGCGAAGAGCGTGAATTCAGCGATCACTACCGTTCGTTATTTATGCAGATGGAAGGCAAAATTCTATCGGCCATGCGCGATGCTCGGGAAGATAAACGCAGCGCGGATGACGGTGGCTGAATACAACCAAAGGACGACTTGGATGTTTTTAAGGTCTGAGCGTTGGCAGAGAACCGGGTGCGATTTCCTTCGTTACCCGGTTGTCTGCTGCCAACTTGCCAGCCTGGCCTGTTGCTTTATACAACCACTTCAGTCGACGTATCGATATTGCCGCGGGTCGCATTCGAATACGGGCACACCTGGTGAGCGTCTTCTGCCAGTTTTTCAGCCGCTGCTTTGTCCATGCCGGGTAACGCAACAATCAGGTCTGCGCTGATGTTGAAGCCAATGCCACGTGGGTTTTCGCCGATACCTATGGTTGCAGTAACCTGCATCCCCGCCGGCAACTTCAGTTTTTGTTGCGAGGCAACAAACTGCAAAGCACCGATATAGCAGGCGGAATAACCGGCAGCGAATAGCTGCTCCGGGTTAGTGCCTTCTCCGCCAGCGCCTCCCAACTCTTTAGGGGTGCTCAGGTCGAGTGTGAAGTTACCGTCTTCAGAAACGGAGCTGCCGCTGCGTCCACCGGTTGAAGTCATTGTGGTCTTGTAAATAGCTTGCATGTGATCACCATTGTTTTATCAATAATAGTTATTGCGATAACTATTTGGTTCAAATAAAGGCGTCATCGAATACAAGCGATGACGCCAAAACTGCCATTAAGTTATCGCGATAACTATTATTGTGCAAGTACTATTACGCTAAATTATTTTTCAGTCTGTTCAGGTTGTCGCGTAAGTCAGCCAGATCACAAACAGGTAGGTCGCAGGCTTCAACAATACACTGGTTAATGCGGAGGCACTTCTGGCGCAGCTTTTTTCCGGCGGCTGTCAATTCAATGCTCAGGGAACGATCGTCCTCCTTACCACGAACCCGCCGAATCAGGCCATCGACTTCCATACGTTTAATTACCGGCGTCAATGAGCCGGATTTCTGGCCCAGGCGATCAGCAATGTGTTTCAGTGGAACACCGTCGTTTTCCCACAAAATCATCATGATGGTGTATTGCGGATACGTCAGGCCAACAGGTGCCAGAAGCTCTTTGTACATTTGCGTCATGGCCAGCGAAGTGGAGTACAACGCGAAGCACAGCTGGTTGTCGAGGGCTAATGGGTTATCTGGGGATTTGGCCATAATATGTTCAGGAATGATTATTGCGATAGCTAAAGTGTACTGAAGTTTTATCTTTCACGCACAAAAAAGCCGCCGGGTGAAACCGCGGCGGCCAGAAAATCTCAGGGTTTAATCTATCGGTCTTCGTAACGTTGGTGCTTGAAGAATACGCCACCGTCACCAAAAGCAGAGGTTGTCATATCTGAGGTCAAGCGCAGCGTACCAACTTTTACAGCACTGTTGCGACGCTCGCGAGCATAACGTTTATTACGGCTACTGAACCAGCTGGTACGGATGGCTTTATCCGTTGCATATACATCGTACAAAGCAGTCCCTGATTCGAGTGTGATCAGATCATCACGAAAATCATGAGCACTGTTGCTGAAACGATCACGCACACCGGCCGTCGGGACAAAGTAAATCTGGGTCGGCGCTTTAGCGTTCGACTCTACTTGTCCATCGGCACGGGTTGCAGCCAGGTTTTCGGTCATCAGGCGGGTTGGTTTGGTGCTCACCAAGGAGAACAGAATGGTGCTTCCCAGTGTATCGTTTGCTTCGGTTGCCACATATTGCGACAGCTCGTTAGCAAAAAAGTCGTGGTTATCGCCTTGTCCGGACAGTGTATACAGCGCAGATACATTACTGGACTCTTTACCATCAATAAATGTTTTCCAGGCCAGACCCGGTGCAAATCCCCGATCGGCTGGATCGCCAGTAAGAGACAGTCTTACGAGTCCACAGTCAGCGCCTTTAAACACACCGGTGTAAGGGTGATTATTGCTCGATTCAAACGACACAGTCGCCATCGCACCATAGGGATGGATTGGTTTTTTATAGCCCAGCGGAGCAACATCGGTATTTAACCGGACTTTTTTCCACAGCACCGAATTTATTAATCCCCCGATATCAACAGGCTCTAACGCTGGTCGCTCGTCAGGCTGGTATTGGCTCTGCACAACACCATTTTGCCAGAGTAAAGTTTGCTTATCGCAAGCGGCCATTTGTTGATAGTTTTCTGGGATTTTCAAACCCCATGGTTTGAAGGCGTTTTCGATACCGGTAAGGCTGACCGTCAGCTCAGGGAAATGACGCTCTAATACGTGTTTCATATCATTGTCTTCCACCCAATCAATACCTTCCTGGGTGTATATTTCTGCGCGATAGTCAGACGTATAGAAACGGTCGGTCATTAAGCGACGGGAAGCGTTCAGAATGAAAATCTGGAAGGCTGTTTCGCCAAACGCAAAACCTTCCGGGCGAACCGTTTCAGCCAATTGTCCGACCAGCGCATCGATTTTCTCGATGTCGTTGTCGTACAGGCGTTTCAGCCCTGCCAGAGTGGTTGCATCGGTGGTCAGGTCTTCAAATTTATTAATGGGTTTCAGGCCAATCTGACGACGAAATTCGTTGTAGCGTGGAACACCACGTTCGCGGTCACGCAGGATATCAATGGTTGCCAGGTCAAGGTCATCAGCAAAAGGAATGGTTAAATTACGCAGGAATTCCGGGTAGTTATTCAGGGTTAAAGCGCCAGGATAGGTGGTCCCGAATGAATACCATAAACGCTCACCACCTTCATCACTGAGGATATCTTCAGCATCACCATCTCGTGTTTCCATCATCGGGATTCGACGAGCCACCTCCGATGAACCGATATCGTATACTTCAACATCATCACGTAATAACGGATGAAGACGATAAACAGCGGTAAATTCCTCGGTCAGTGTGTAATCGACACCAGCATTGTAGGATTCGCGTGTACCTACCAGGCCACCTAAGGCAAAATCGATAAAGTTCGGATCATCCAGTTTATCGATTAAATCCGGACGACTGGCTAACAGCGCTTTTAATAGCGGAGAATTACTCAGGCCGCTGGATAAGCCATCCAGTACTTTCTGAACCGCGTCACGGCTTTCACGATTATCGGTCAGGCCATACCAGTTAGCGCGCATTGCCCGTTCGGTTACCGGGTTTGCAATAATCGCCGGAGTCCATTCAATGGTATGTATTTTTGCCATCAGGGCGGCATTAATCAGGCGGGCTTTGTCGTATAACCACTGGTCGCTGCGTCCCGGATTATTTTCCTTCAGCATGTCAGCAATGGCGTTGTGTTCCAGCGTGAACAGCTGATGCAGCATCGACAAACCCAGCCACCAGTTTTTGTTAAAACCCGTGACCGGCACGCCACTCCAATATTCCGTTGGCAGACTACCGTCGGCATTAACGGCGAGCTTCCCATCCTCGAACGAACGAACTTTATCATTAGTTGCTTTGTCACTGCCGTAGAGCTGTGATCCATCCCACCAGTGGGTGTTTATGTTGCGATAGGTGGCGGGCAGTGTGGCGTCTTCTTCTGCCGTTCTGTCATTGTCGGCGATGGTACGTTTGACGCTCATCACACCGGGTCCCAGAGGATCATCCGCTGGTCGTGATATCAGTATCGGATCGTCATCCTGGCCATCACCGTGGTCAATCCAGTCATGGACCATGAACTGAATCCAGGCTGCTGCAATAAAGTTGATACTGGTTGCCGGCTTAAACTCCTCACGTGCCATCAGTACATTCGATACTTCACGTGGGTTGGGTGATAGCAGAGTATCCGCTTCGGTTTCACCGTAGGCTGCTTCGAGTTTGACGTTACGACCGAAACGGCGATTTACGGAACCTTCGGCTGGATTGTCCAGAATGTTACATGTACCGTCTTCGGTACGGGCGCCGAGGCTGCGTTCATCACAAACGATTGTGGTGTTGGCCTGACTGAGATCCTCTGTCGCAATCAGGTTATTGTCCTGTAGCTCCTGGCGTTCAAAAGCAAGAATTAGCAGGCCTGCTACAACCCCAAGGCTGCCGCCGACCTTGGCCAGTGTTGGCCAGGTTACCCAAACGGAAGTGCTCATGCGTGATCCTCTTTGTGTTTATTGTTAGAGGTTCGGCAGGCTAGAGCAAAGTGAGTAATCTGCCTCCCCCCCCAAGGGAGGGGGAGAGGGGCTTTCAAAAATGCGGTGGGGGTGTGTTAGATTTTGCTACCACACAATCTAATAATCAAAAAATCTGTGTGTTATAAAGACAAGGAAAAGGTCTCAGAAAGTGACCCCAAAAATAATAAAAGCATCAGTGATGATCCTGGTTGCCGGGCCAGGATTCGGAAAAACAACCGTATTACAAAAAGCAATTGCCAGCTGGAACATGCGTGATGATCATGCTCAGGCGATCGTGCACTGCACTGAAAAAGACAGCTATCCGTTGTTAGAAAAGCAGATAGCCGGGCAGTTGCGCTCTGCTGGTGAGCGGAATGCAGAAAGACCGGAAGCGATATTTATCAATAATGCTCATTTACTGGCTGTTGATGATGAGTCGCGTCTTTTGAATACACTGCTTGGCCGTATGCGAGCTGGCGATGAGCTGTGGCTGGCTTCGCGACGAATGCCCGCAGTGTCGTTTGTGCGCTGGCATTACAGTCATAGTATTACCGTGAAGCAGGAAGCCGATCTGATGTCTGCGACTGACGGTTGCTGGCCAGCGATCCACATGATGAAAGGTAACAGTTGGCATCAGGGTGCTCTGGATTCTCAGGTACGGCAATACCTTCAGCAGGAATTTCTACAGACACTGAATGAAGAGGATATCGAGCTGTTGGCGCAGCTGAGTTTATTCGAAGAAATTAATAGTTATCTTTGGCGCAAACTGAATTTAACGCGTGCTGACTTATTCGATGTTTGGCAGAAGTATCGGTTTTTATATCCCCCCGAAGAACAAAGCGACCGCTATGTCTGGATTCCGGAAGTTCGGAAAGTACTGCAGCAGTATCCGGTTGCGCCGGACCAGAAAAAACGATTGTTGGAAAAAGCATGTGATTATTGGCTGAGGCACGGTTGTTTTCAGCTATTAATAGATAGTTTCTATGACGATAGTGAATCCTATTTGTCCGATGAGAAGATCATTATTCCTCTGGTGATCGCACTGATTTTTACCCGAAGGTTTTACCAGGCGCGATTTGTTCTCGAGCAAATGGAGGAGCTTCCCAGTAACAGGCGTATCCAGAATATAATCGACGTGCTCAGTATGACCCTGGCTCTTTTTACAACGAATGAGGGAGATCAGGCAGATAAGTTAATGACACTGGATAACAGCTTTTCAGGCAACAATGTGATTGTTTGCCTTGGCAAATTACTGGCTGCATATCGGGCATTTTATCAAAGCGACTTAAACGACGCTGCCAATCAGGCTCGTGATGCATTGTTTTATATGAATGAACATCAGCAAGTCTATCTGTCGAGCCTCACAGAAATGTTGTTGATTGCCTGTGATAAGTATCGGGGTTATACCATTCAGGCAGCACAGCAATTGGTACTTGGTTTTAATAACAAACGGCCCAATCCCGAGGATCCGGGCTGGCAAAACTATGCCGCTGGAATGCTGATCTTTTATTACGAAAAAAATGATCTCATTCAGGCAAGACTGATGTGTGAACAGGTTATTCCCTATATGAATAATGCTTGTTCAACCGAGGTGATAGTGCACTTTTATCTGTACTATTCCAGAATTCTCGAGTTGTTTGATGAACAGGAGGAAAGCTTCGAGTATCTGATTCGATTGCAGCGCTTTCTATCCCTGGGAAACTATCCGAGGTATCAGGGGAAAATGGTCGCTGAACGCATGCGACAAGCCGTGCGAAAAAATGACAGAAAATCGATGAACTACTTACGTGATAAATTTGATATCGATGACACTTTGACGCATAAATCTCACAATATGCTACTTGATGTACGTGACTATTTATCACAAGCAAAGGCGATGCAGCTGATGTTCGACCAACAGTATGACGCCGTGATCGCATTGTTGATCCCATTGCGTGATAGCTTACTGAAGAGCGATTTTCATGAGCGAGCACTGGTGGCCGAAGCTCAGATTGTGGTTGCTTATTGGCTTAAGGGAGAGCAACGGGTAGCTGCCGATCAGCTGGCGGAGGCCATTAATTTTTATGGTTGGTTACTGTTTAATCGTGGTCTGCTGGATGAAGCGCCGGGCGTTGTTCCGGTTATGTTACATCTGATAGAAAGTCGTCGGGTCAAACCGACTTCTGTCTACCTTAAATTGTTCGAGTCTTTGCTTAATCAGCCCGATCCGACTTGTGCCGGGGTAAACGTGCAGAAATTTGAATCACTAACAACCAAAGAACAGCAAGTTATGGCATCACTGGCCGATGGACTGAGCAATCAGAACATCGCCAGACATCTGAAGGTGGCACCAGCAACAGTGAAGTGGCATCTGAAGAACATCTATCGCAAACTGGAGCTGGAGAATCGTTCCTCAGCCATTGCGTTTATGCACAAAGTACAGCCCGTTGCCTGAGTGGGGTACTGTGCCATCAACGTCAGTGTATGACGCCGCTGAGTGATGACTTTCACCCTAACTGCGATGCACTTGATATCCGACGAGCTGCTGGGGGTCATGCTGGTTATTTGGTGTGAGTATCCTAAACTCGTTGTGAGGTTGCCTGTTTGGTTTGTTTGTATATTCACCGTAGGTAGTTGTTAATGTTGCCAGGTTCAACGAGTGCAGTGATGGTGCCCCCATGACAATAGTTCTATCTGACGACACCGCTGTCGCCGAGGCCATCCTCAATGAACGCGCTCTGTTGGACTGCAACCAGGCCTATGTTTCACTGTTTGACGCCTCTTCCAAAGACGACCTTCGCGGCACGCATCCGTCGCAACTATCGCCTGAATACCAGGTCAGCGGCGAGGTATCCAGTGAGCTGGCCAGTCGTTATATCACCGAATGTTTCGAGCAGGGACATCGAGAGTTCGATTGGGTACATACCATGGTAACCGGCAGCTTATTCAGCTGTCGGGTCGAATTACGGTTAATTGAAAACAACACGCTACTGGCGCGACTGCTTGAGCCGCGCATCTCCCTCGGTGAGAGCAACCAGGATTCAAAAGTCTCAGCGATAAGTCCTGAACAGGGGATGGCATTTCGCGAGAGCTATAACTTACTCCACCAGCACAAGCGTGCAATTGATGTCAGTGCTATTGTTTCAAAAACGGATACCCACGGTAACATTACTTATGTTAACAACATGTTCTGTGACGTATCGGGCTATAGCCATAACGAATTGCTGGGTGAGAATCATAATATCGTTAACCATCCGGGTATGCCGAAAGAGGTATTTGCTGATTTGTGGCGCACCATACGTTCGGGCAAGGTCTGGCATGGTGTTATCCTCAATCGCCGTAAAGATGGCTCAAATTATTATGTGTCTTCGACGATCTCGCCCATTCGTGGCAGCAATGGCGAGATCATAGAGTACATCGCAATTCGCCACGATATTACCGGCCTTTATGAAAAAGATCGGATAATCCAGATTCAGACAACCGATATCGAAACCGGTTTGCCCAACCGGGTGCAGTTTAATGACGATTTACGTCGTCGTTCCGGTGCCTGGATTGCCGTATTGTCATTTGCTGAAATCGAAGGTGTTCAGCAAATTTATGGTGATATTGAATATGAGAGTTTTATCAAAAATCTGACGTCGATGCTAACGGAATATTCCACTAATATCGCCCGTGTTTATCGTACTTCAGAATCCTATTTCGCACTGATTTGTGAATCCGATTGCGAACAGAAAACGTTTGTTGAAAACTGTGAAAAAATTGTAGAGAAAATTCTGGAACAACCCATGGTGCTGGCAGATAATAAAATTTATTTGTCTGTCAAAGTGGGTGTCGCAGAAAATGATCAGCCAGAGAAGACCTATGGTCATGCCTGTCTGGCGATGAATTCAGCTTATCAGGATCAGGATAGTATCGGTATCTACCATCAGGGTACCAAAGAATATCAGCGTCTGAGTAATGCCATCTATTGGGCGGGTAAATTGAAAAGCGCGATTTCTCGCGGACGGATTCAAATTTATGGACAAGGTATTTTTTGCGCCGATGGCAAGCGTTATTCCACCGAAGTTCTGATGCGCTATCAGTCGGGTTATGAATGTGTATCCCCCATAGTTTTCCTTGATTACGCTAAATCAGCGGGTATTTACAGTTCGTTAACCCATGAAGTTATTCGCCAGTCATTCAACTACTTTAAAGATTCGGGTCAGCGTTTCTCAATTAATCTGGATCGGGAAGATCTGTTTAATAAAACCACCCGCGGTATCCTTCTGGATCATGTGCGTGACAGCGGTTGTGGCGATCAATTGACACTGGAACTACTGGAATCTTCTGGTGTGGATTTCTCGAATACGGTAGTGAAAAATTTCATTGCAGAACTCAAGTCACTCAATTGTCAGATTGCAATTGATGACTTTGGCAGTGGCTATTCAAATTTCGATTACCTGGCAACCACCGATGTCGATCTGATTAAAATAGACGGCTCATTAATTCGCGATATTTTACAAAATAAGAAGCATCACCTGATTGTCCAATCGATTGTGACCTTGTGTAAGTCATTGGACATTCCGGTCGTTGCCGAATTCTCTGCCGAGAAAGATATTATCGATCTTCTGATTGAATTTGGTGTTGACTATTTTCAGGGGTATTACTTCGAAAAGCCGGTACCACTAACGTGATGAGCCATGTTTTTCCTCGTTCGCCTTATAAAAAACCCCGCTGAGATAAGCGGGGTTCTTCGTCTAAGGTAAGACAACAATATGGGTTACGGAGCAATTTTCTTCTTTAGTGCCCGTGTCAGCGGCAGTGGTAAACCTGGTAAAGATTTCAGTACCCAGGGCAGTACCTTGCGTTTAGTGCCATTCAGAGATTCCGGCACCATGACTTCAATCAGGTTTGGACCTTTGTGATTTAACGCATATTTCAACGCTTTATTCAGCTCGTCTGCCGTGGTGACACGGGTTCCGTGTACCCCCATTCCCTGAGCAAGTTGTGCGAAGTTCAGGTGAGCACCTTTCAAATCCAGCTGTGACTTGGCTTTTTCACCAATGGAATCGGCTCCCACACGTTCCAGCTCAATGTTCAGTACCGAATAGGAAGCATTGTGAAAAATAATACTGGTTACGTTCAGGTTTTCTGCTGCCATGGTCCACAGTGCCTGATTGGTGTACATAGCGGTGCCATCGCCAATCAGTGCAATGACCGGGCGATCCGGACAAGCGATGGCGGCACCAATCGAGTTTGGTAGACCCTGACCAATAGCACCGCCGGTTAAGGTGATCATATCGTGACGTGGAGCACCAGCTGTCATGGCGTTTAACATCAGTCCTGAAGTAATTGCTTCGTCAACGATAATGGTGTCTTCCGACATAAAGTGACCAACCGCTTTACACACTTTTTCGGCGGTTAATTTCCCGCGAGGGCGACCTGGACGACTGGCTTCCTGCAGAGCAGGCTTGGTGTCATTGGCGTCCAGAGCACACACCAGTTTATTCAGGCTTTTGGTTGTGTCCTGTTCTTCGGAAGCCAGTTCAAATACGTTACAACCGTCCGGTACCAGGTAGCTCTTTTTGTTTGGATAAGCAAAGAATGAAACCGGAGGTTTAGCATCTACGGTGATCAGATTTTTAATATCCGCCAGCTGTACGCCAACCAGTTCGGCCAGATAAGCAATTCGTTCAACCGGTGGTAAACCTGCACCACGCTCGATGCGGGTCGGGAAGGTTTCCGCAAATAATTTCACACCATGTTTGGCAGCGACTTTGGCCGCTTCGATCAGGCTTGGCTCACGTAAGGCACGACCCCCCAGCAACATTGCTGTCTTTTTACCAGACTTAATGGCTTTGGCAATTTCTTCAATAATTGCGTCGTCGGCAACCGGTGCCGCAGGAATGGCGGGCACGGTGGCAGGCTTAGCGCCTTCGCCCCAAGACACATCAGCGGGCAGAATCAGGGTCGAAATTTTATTCGGGAATGTTCGTGCTGCTGTTAACGCATCAGCTGCGTCACTGCACAGACCCTCTGTACTTTGTGATGTACGCACAAATTCCGGTGATACATTACGGGCGACGGTTTCGATATCCGACTGTAATTGTGCATCGTATTTCACATGGTAAGTCGCATGATCACCAACGATATTAATCATTGGCACTTTACCTTTACGGGCATTGTGCAGGTTTGCCAGGCCATTCCCCAGACCGCAGCCGAGGTGTAACAACGTTGCAGCCGGTTTGCCCGCCATACGAGCGTAACCATCGGCAGCACCGGTTGCCACACCTTCAAACAAAGCTAATACTGCGCGCATTTTTGGCTCGCTATCGAGTGCCGCAACAAAATGCATTTCACTGGTGCCCGGGTTACTGAAGCAGACTTCCACGCCGGCATCGACCAGGGTTTTCATCAGTGCCTGTGCGCCGTTCATCTTTTTGCTCATTATTTTTCTCCAGAAAATTTCTGCTGAGTCGCTGCTGTCAGCAACCGTTTTTATTTTTAAGTTCTGTTGTTCAGCTACGGCCGTTAATCGATCGGGCTGCTGCTCGCGCTGTTAAGATGCAGCCCGGCAGGAAGGTGCCCTCAAGAGAGCGCTTACCGTTTGAGCCACCGCCACCAAAACCTGCAGCTTCTCCGACACAGTACAAACCGTTAACCGGATGGTTGTCGTTACCCAGCACTTTGCAATCCAGATCGGTACGTAATCCGCCGAGACTTTTACGGGTAATTAATTGCATACGAATAGCGATGTACGGACCTGCGCCGGGTTTTTGCAGTGGTGCTGGTTTACAGGTACGCAATTTATCCGGCCCCCATTGGCGTGCATGCAAAATACGACGAATCTGGTCGTCGTTTTCCAGTTGGTTACCTTTAGCGAAGTTTGCGTCAAAGTCATCGGCCGTTTGTTGTAGCTGTTCAGCGCTGACATCGTGAGTGCAGGTTAATGCATTCATCTTTTGCGCCAGTTCTTCAAGGGTATCCGCCACCAGGAAATCATCACTTTCGGTTGCCATCTGTTTAACCAGACGATGATTGCCGAGTAGCGTTTCTTTCAAAAACATCAGAAATTGTTTATCGCGGATACGCTGATTGTGCTCCGCACCGGAAATCGCAAATTCTTTTGCTGCGATACGCCAGTTCAGTAAATGCCAGCTCCAGGGTTTTTCCTGCTCGGCAACACGCTGACATAAAATATGGGTATCGAACCCGGTAACCATAGGTTCAGGCCCAATACGTTCACCTTTATGGTTTAACCAAAGCGCCGATTTACAGGGAATGGTGGATAAGCCATGCCCGGAAAAATGCGGATAAGGATGTCGGAAGCCCGCCGCATAATTCCACATTTCACCGGCATTAACGATATGACCACCTAAACGACTTTCTACTTCTCGGTGCATATTGCCATCCGCAAAAGGATGAGCGCCGTTCAGCATGGTGTCTGGAATGGCGCGATCCGCTGGCCAGTTTTTGCGTACTTCATCGTGACTACCGTTAATACCGCCAGTTGCCAGCACCACGGTGCCGGCACGAAATTCGATGGTTTCTCCAGTGGCATCGTTGGTGCCAGTGGCGCCGGTTACGCTATTGCCTTCTTTAATCAGGCTGGTGATGCTGTGATTGTGCAGCAAGGTTAATTTGCCGTCCCTGTTGGCGGCATGCATGGCAGCAATCATGGTGCGGGTTAGTTCACGCGAAGTGCCCCAGACGACGTGGTAACGCGGCACACTATTGCCATCACCGTTTAAGCCACGTTCTACCCAGTTGACGGCTGGAGCGAATTTGATGCCTTCCTTGCTCAGCCAGTCATGGACTTCGCTGCAGGAATTTTCAACGTAGTATTTAGCCCAGGCTACTGAGTGTTCGTCGGTTTCGTCCAGTTCGCCAAAGCGAATCCAGTCGCGCAGCGCTCGTTCCGGGTTATCCGGAATCCCCATTTTCTTCTGCAGCGGCGTACCGACCAAGGCCATGCCGCCAAAGGCCCATAGTGCTAAACCACCGAGACGCTCCGGAGTATCGCGATCGACCAGAGTGACACTCTTACCAGCACGCAGCAGCTCGAGAGTCGTAACGATACCAGCGATGCCACCACCCACGACCAATACATCCGTAGTCTGAACCTGGGGAGAAAGTGCATTAACCATATAGACAGTCCTTGCGTGATTATTGTTATGAGTCCACAGCTTACGGTATTGATGCAATGAAATATTGACCAGAGGGGACGGAAATTTTGACTCTGAGGGACTGAAAGTCTGTCACTATCGGCCAGCCAATAAAAAACCCCCGACGTTTTCACGTCGGGGGTTTTCTGTGTGGTGGAGATGGGGGGATTTGAACCCCCGTCCGCCAATCCTCCACTAGAGAATCTACATGCTTAGCCGTCTCTATTCATTTAACTCATCACGACCCGAGGGGCAGGGTGTTTAGAGCTGTCTCGATTAAAGTTTGACCCGTTGGACTACGAGCGAAGTCCGCGAGGCGAGGCTATAAGACGATGCCACCGTCCCCCGGCTATAGCCACCCGAGTTCTGGTGTAAGCGGGCTTATGCCGCTAGTGCGTAGTTTTCGTCGTTTGCGACTATAACTAATGTACAGCGTTTATTTACGAGATCACCGTACGCTCTCGACATGCATCCATAGCTTTGTAATCAACGTCGAATCCTAATCATCCCCGAATTCTTGTGCTTACCAGCATGGTGTCATCAGTCTCTGACCTGATGACTTACTACTTAAATGGTATCGAGCCTGAAAAATTCAACCCACAATCCAGTCAGTAGTGAAAAACGCCTTGAATATTAGCACGTTAGCGTACCGAATGCTTCATCAGACGTTCTTTTTGTTTATTCCAGTCTTTATCTTTGGTGGCAGCACGTTTGTCATGGTTCTGCTTGCCTTTGGCCAGTGCGACTTCCGCTTTGACGTTTGGGCCTTTCCAATACAGTGCCGTACACACGCAGGTATGACCTTTCGCTGCGATCTTCTGTTGCAGACGATCCAGCTCTTTGCGGTGCATCAGTAGTTTGCGTTCACGACGTGGTTCGCAAATCACATGAGTCGACGCTTCTTTTAGCGGCGTGATTAATGCACCGGTCAGCCAGGCCTCACCTTTATGGAAAACAATGTAGCTATCGACTAGCTGAACTTTGCCCTGGCGCAGGGATTTTACTTCCCAGCCTGTCAGGGCAATGCCGGCTTCGAGTTTGTCTTCGATGAAGTAATCGTGGCGGGCTTTCTTGTTGAGGGCAATGGTATTGCCGCTCGGCTTTGATTTCTTTTTGCTCATAGCGGTGGAGTATAAACGAGGAAGGGCTGGCTGATAACCATCCTGTTAAAAGCTCAGATGGATCTTTAGGCGTGGCGATCTTTTCATTGCTATTGAGGAATATAGAGGTGTTAAACCTGACTATCTGGTTAAAAGCTGCCCAATTGTAGTATTTATCGGCTGTCTGGCCCGATTCACGCTTGAGCCAGTACAGTAAATCTTGAACAATACGCTCGGTTTAACCGATAAACGGATAATAAGATTATGAATAACGATAAACGGGGAATGCACGGCATTTGGAACAATCGCTGGACCTTTATTTTGGCCGCGACGGGTTCTGCTGTGGGCTTGGGAAATATCTGGAAGTTTCCATACATTACTGGCGAAAATGGCGGCGGTGCATTCGTACTGGTGTACCTGCTGTGTATTCTGGCAGCGGGTATCCCCGTAATGCTGGCGGAAGTACTGATTGGCCGAAAAACACGTTTGAGTCCCATTCATGCGTTGCAAAATTTGACCGACGAATATGAGGCACCCAAATTCTTCCGTGTTATAGGTTGGATGGGAGCTCTGGCTGGCTTCTTTATTCTGTCTTTCTACAGTGTAATTGCTGGCTGGACGCTGGAGTACATCGGTGAAATGGCTGTTGGTACTTTTACTGGTGCTGATGGTGACAAAGCCGGTGCAGTATTTAATGAATTACTGGCTAACCCGGTCATGCTGACCGTTTACCACACTATCTTTATGATTCTGACCGCCTACGTGATTGCGCGTGGTGTGAATAAGGGTCTGGAAAATACCATTCGTATCCTGATGCCGCTGCTGTTCATCATGCTGATCCTGTTACTGGGCTATGCGATGACGACTGCAGGTTTCTCTCAGGCATTACACTTCCTGTTTGACTTCGATTTCAGCAAGCTGACTGGTGAAAGTATTGTTGTGGCACTGGGTCACTCTTTCTTCACTTTGTCTTTGGGTATGGGTGCCATCATGGCATACGGTGCTTACATGCCTGAGAAAGAGTCTCTGGGTAAAACCGTAATGACCGTTGGTTTCCTTGATACTCTGGTTGCACTGGTCGCTGGCATTATCGTGTTCTCTATCGTATTCACCAACAACCTCGAGCCGGGTGCTGGCCCTGGTCTGATGTTTGTGACTTTCCCTCTGGCTCTGGGCGGTCTGCCGGGTGGTGACATTCTGGGTGTTGCTTTCTTCGTTCTGGTCGCAATTGCTGCGTGGAGTTCTGCAATTTCGATTGCTGAGCCAGCGGTCGCATGGGCAGTAGAGCGCGGCCTGGGTCGTGTACAGGCAACAGCGGTTATTTGTGGTCTGGCCTGGTTGCTGGGTATTGGTACGGTACTGTCCTTTAATGAATGGTCTGAAGTTAAGTTCTTCGGTAAGACCATCTTTGATAATCTCGACTTTGTATCATCGAATATCATGCTGCCACTGGGCGGTATTCTGATTGCGATTTTCGTTGGTTGGTTTATGAAAGAAAGCCATACCGCAGCACAGGTAGATAAAGATCGTTCCCTCATTTACAGCGTATGGCGTGTGATGGTGCGTTTTGTATCACCAATTGCAGTCGGTTATATCTTCCTGAATGGCATCGGTTTCTTCAGTTGGATATCGGGATTATTCGGCTAGTTTGTGAATAGCTGCTGAATCCTACGCCGGAGCGGGTATAATCCCGCTCCGGCGTTTTTGTTTACGCTGTTTGTTTGAGTTCTGTCAGAGAGACGATATGACCACCATTACCCGCAGTGCTTTGGTAATGCACACCGCAGAGCAGATGTTTAACCTGGTTAATGACGTGCGCCGCTACCCGGAGTTTCTTAACGGCTGCGAAAAAACTCATGTCATCAAAGAAGGTGAGAACTTCATTGAGGCTGAGCTGACCATTTCAAAAGCGGGTGTTAATCAGAGTTTTTCTACTCGTAATACCCTGGAGCCTCCTCATCGGATGGAAATGAGGCTGCTTGACGGTCCTTTCAGTCGTTTTCACGGCATCTGGCATTTTGACCCATTATCGGATGAAGCCTGTAAGGTATCACTGGATCTCGATTTTGAAATGGGGAATCGGATTACGGGGATGGCCATGGCCGCGGTGTTTAAACAGGTTGCCAATATGATGGTGGATTCCTTCGTAAAACGCGCAGAAGAAGTTTACAAGTAACGGAGTAGGCAGAGATGGAAGACGTAAACATGATCGAAATTGAAGTCGCTTACGCGTTACCAGAAAAACAAAAGATTCTTAAAGTTATGGTGGAGGAAGGTTCAACCATTCGCCAGGCCGCACAGCAATCCACCATTGTTGATGAGTTTCCCGATCTGAATCTGGACGAGGCAAAATACGGTATTTTCGGTAAGGCGTCGCGTGCACCAGATACCGATACTGTGCGTGATGGTGATCGGATTGAGATCTATCGACCACTGCTGATTGACCCGAAACAGGCGCGTGCTAATCGTGCGGCAAAAAACAAGACGTAATTTGGGCTATTAAAAAGCCCCGCAACCTGAACGGGTGCGAGGCCCTGTGATACTGCTTGTCGGGCGTACTACTCAGAAGTATCCAGCAGATTGCGCTTTTCTTCCTGAGCTGGTAGATCGTCTACCTGACTTTTGTCCAGGCTTTCGTCCTTGGGTAACTCTCCCTCATAACGGCTGTAATTGCCCTGTTCATCAAAGAAAACCTTAATGTGATAGCGCTTGGTGATGACGTCTCGTTGCTCGAGTGTATAAATGTAGTCCCAGCGTTGTTGCTCATAAGGGTTCTGAACAATCGGTGTTCCCATCACGTACTCTACCTGACGCTGTGTCATGCCAGGTTCCAGCTGTTCGATCATGTCATGGGTTACGATATTACCTTGTTGCACGTTTAACTTATAAACTCCTGGGAAAGCACAGCCCGTCAGGGTTGCAAAACCCAGTAAAACAGTCAGAATTGACACTCGCATAAATACACTCATTATTGGCAAATCGTTTGGCTCCAGCGCTCTGGCAAATGCTTATCAGTTGCGCATGATGTCTCAGACCAGCGATAATACCCGATAATTCAACTTGCTGTGAAATATTCGAGGAAAGCATGTCCGATAAAAATGTGGAACTGCGCAAGGCAGGCCTGAAAGTCACTCTGCCGCGAGTTAAGATCCTGAGCATTCTGGAAAGTAATCCGGAAGCCCACATGAGCGCGGAAGATGTTTACCGTTCTCTGATTGATGCCGGTGAAGATGTTGGCCTTGCAACGGTTTACCGTGTACTGACTCAGTTCGAAAGCGCTGGCTTGGTTGAGCGTCACAACTTTGATGGCGGCCACTCTGTATTTGAACTGGCTCGTGGCGACCATCACGATCACATGGTGAACGTCGATGATGGTACTGTGATCGAGTTCTCTAACGAGCAGATCGAACGCCTCCAGCACGAAATTGCTGAAGAGCATGGTTTTGAGCTGGTTGACCACAGCCTGGTGCTTTACGTTCGCAAAAAATAAGCATCGCCTGGTAATACAAAAAAAGCCCTGATGACTCAGTCATCAGGGCTTTTTGCTTTTAGACAGCGTAAAAGTATCGCAGCTTATTGCACAAGATCTAACATTTCCTGGGCGTGGGCCAGGGTTTGTCGGGTAATATCAACGCCCCCGAGCATGCGTGCCAGTTCTTTAGAGCGTTGCTTACCGTTAAGTTCACGGATTTGAGTGTGTGTTGAATTATCACCGCTGATTTTGCTCACCTGAAAATGCTGATGCGCCTGAGCAGCAACCTGAGGTTGATGGGTCACACACATCACCTGACTCTCCTCTTTTCCCAGAGATCGCATCAAGCGACCGACTCGCTCTGCGGTTCCACCCCCAATACCGACATCGACTTCATCAAAAATTAAACTCGGAATCTGACTGGTCGCAGCCGTTACCACCTGAATCGCCAGACTGATGCGAGATAATTCACCGCCGGAAACAACTTTTGCTAGCGGTCCGCCTGGCATACCTGGGTTGGTTTGCACCTGAAAACTGATACTGTCGATTCCATGATGGTTGGCTTGTTGCTCGTCGAGCACCTGCACCTGGGTCATAAAGCGCGCGCGCCCTAAGGCCAGCGATTCAAAATGCGCCTCTACTTCTTTATCGAGTTTGGTTGCGGCTCTCTGGCGTTTGTCTGACAGTGTTTGTGCTAATTGCTGGAAGTGTTCTTTCATGCGGTCAACTTCCTGTTGCAGTTCTAACAAATCATCGTCACTGAGATTCAGTTGCGCCAACTGATCTTCTTGTTCTTGCCAGTATGGGTATAAGCGTTGTGGCTGAATCTGGTGTTTTCGGGCAACGGAGAAAATTTCTCCCAGACGATGCTCAACCTGCTGAAGTCTGTGCGGATTAATATCCACTTGTTCCAGGTAACGTTGCAGCGATAAACCAGCTTCTTCCAACTGGATATGGGCTTGCTGCAGCAGGTCTTTCGCTTCGAGTAACGCAGGATGATGATCGTCCAGCTGGCTGAGCAAATTCATCGCCTGATAAGCCAGTTGAGTTGCCGCCATTTCGGCGCTTTCGTCACCGAGGCAAGAGGCCAGTGCTTGTTGACCGCTTAGCAGCATCGTCTCTGCGTTTGCTAAACGTTTATGCTCGGTTTCCAGTTCATCGAGTTCGGTTTCGCTCAGATTCAGTTCGCGTAATTCTTCGACCTGATAGCTGAGTAACTGGCGTTGTGCCTGAATTTCGCTACTTTCCTCGCTCAGGGTTTTTAATCGTTGAGCATTCTTTTGCCAGTGTTTAAACGCTTGTGAAACTGCCCGGGCATCCTGTTGTAAGTTGCCAAAGGCATCCACCAGTTGTCGCGGTGTATCTTTTTGCAGCAGGCGCTGGTGAGCATGTTGGGAGTGAACATCAATCAGGCACTGGGCAAGATCTTTCAGATCATTTGCCGAAGCCGGGCGGCCATTGATGTAACCACGTGAACGGCCTTCGCTGGAAACCACCCGGCGCAGGATAATCTGATCATCATCTGTTGGCAGGTCACGCTGTCCCAACCAGTTTCTGGCACTATCATTTGGTGTGAAGCTGGCACTGACTTCCGCTTTGTCGGCACCAAAGCGCACGTTATCGGCTTCCGCTCGTTGTCCGAGTGCGATGCCGAGAGCATCCAGCAGAATCGATTTGCCAGCACCGGTTTCGCCAGTAATTACGGCCATTCCGGGCTTAAACTCCAGCTCCAGCTCATCGACCAATGCAAACTGATGTATCGATAAATGTGACAGCATAACTCACCTTAATGCTGATTATACATACAGTGTTTATATGTACAGTATTGGTGTCTGTCAAGAATTTAATCAACTTTACGTTAAGTTGTGTGAGTTTCAGCCCTTGAAACTCTGTATTCCGTTCCCATATACCACTCATCGAAACGAGTTGAACGACCCTGATTGAGGAAAAGTTGATGTCTGAAGAGCAGAACATTCAGGACGAAATCCAGAATCCAGCTGAAGAGCAAATGGAAGCAACCGAAACCGCTGCAGAAGAAGCAGCGGAGGGTGCAAATGAGCAAACCGGTGAAGAAGCACTGACTTCTCTGCTGGAGGCTGCTCAACAGGAAATCGCTGATCTGAAAGATCAGATGTTACGTGTTCAGGCTGAAATGCAGAATGTACGTCGCCGTGCTGAAGCGGATGTGGAAAAAGCACACAAGTTTGGCGTGGAAAAGTTCGCAAACGAGATGTTAAGTGTTGCAGACAACCTGGACCGGGCACTGGCAGCCGCCGGTGACGACGAGGCAACTAAGCCACTGCGTGAAGGTGTTGAGATGACGCTGACTGGTTTTGCTGCTGGCCTGGCGAAATTCAAAGTAGAAACGGTTGATCCTATGGGGGAAACCTTTAATCCGGAACTGCACCAGGCAATGTCGATGATTGAGAGTGCTGAAGCAGCGCCCAATACCGTGATTGCTGTGATGCAGAAGGGTTACACGTTGCAAGGCCGTCTGTTGCGTCCAGCAATGGTAATGGTGAGCAAGGGCGCTCCTCAGATCGACGAAAACGCGTAATTTTTTATCCGCCCAGCCTTGAAAGGCGAGTGAGCGGACTTATATAGAAATCAACACAAATACTGTTGTAATTATTTTTTCAGGCGGCCAGTGCCGCCGACATCGGAGATAAATCTTATGGGTAAAATTATTGGTATCGACCTGGGCACCACCAACTCCTGTGTTGCCGTACTGGATGGCGAAAAATCAAAAGTGGTTGAGAACGCAGAAGGCGATCGCACCACTCCTTCCATCATCGCATACACCGATGGTGAGACTCTGGTAGGCCAGCCGGCTAAGCGTCAGGCGGTAACGAACCCAGATAATACGCTGTTCGCAATTAAGCGCCTGATCGGTCGTCGTTTTAAAGATGACGTGGTTCAGAAAGACATCTCTATGGTTCCGTACAAAATCATCGAAGCGGACAATGGCGATGCATGGGTATCTGTAAAAGACGACAAGTTTGCACCACCACAGGTATCTGCAGAAGTTCTGAAAAAAATGAAGAAAACTGCAGAAGACTTCCTGGGTGAAGAAGTAACCGAGGCAGTTATTACTGTTCCGGCGTACTTCAACGATTCTCAGCGTCAGGCAACAAAAGATGCCGGTAAAATCGCGGGTTTAGACGTTAAGCGTATCATCAACGAGCCAACAGCTGCGGCCCTGGCCTACGGTATCGATAAAGAAGGTGGTGACCGTACCATCGCAGTATACGACCTGGGTGGTGGTACTTTCGATATCTCCATCATTGAAGTGGCTGACGTTGATGGCGAGAAGCAATTCGAAGTACTGGCAACCAACGGTGACACTTTCCTGGGTGGTGAAGACTTCGATATGGCCATGATTGAGTATCTGGCTGACGAATTTAAGAAAGAAAGCGGCATCGACCTGCATAACGACCCACTGGCTCTGCAGCGTTTGAAAGAAGCGGCCGAGAAAGCAAAAGTTGAGCTGTCTTCAGCACAACAAACGGATGTGAACCTGCCATATATCACAGCTGATGCAACGGGTCCTAAGCACTTAAATGTAAAAGTGACGCGCGCCAAACTGGAATCTCTGGTTGAAGAGCTGGTTTCCCGTTCTCTGGAACCTTGCCGTATTGCACTGAAAGATGCTGATCTGTCCTCCAGTGAAATCGACGAAGTGATCCTGGTTGGCGGTCAGACCCGTATGCCAATGGTTCAGGAAAAAGTGGCTGAGTTCTTCGGCAAAGAGCCTCGTAAAGACGTGAACCCGGATGAAGCCGTTGCTGTTGGTGCATCGATTCAGGGCGCGGTACTGGCCGGTGACGTTAAAGACGTACTGCTGCTGGACGTAACGCCTCTGACTCTGGGTATCGAAACCATGGGGGGTGTTGCCACGGCGGTTATCGAGAAAAACACTACGATTCCTTCGAAGAAATCTCAGGTGTTCTCAACGGCCGATGACAACCAGCCTGCTGTAACCATCCACGTTGTTCAGGGTGAGCGTAAGCAAGCGGCACAAAACAAATCTCTGGGTCGTTTCGATCTGGCTGATATCCCACCGGCTCCGCGCGGTGTGCCTCAGATCGAAGTTACTTTCGACATCGATGCCAACGGTATTCTGAACGTCAGCGCGAAAGACAAAGCGACTGGCAAAGAACAGTCCATCGTTATTAAAGCCTCTTCTGGCCTGAGCGATGACGAGATCGAAAAAATGGTTGCAGACGCGGAAGCTAACGCTGAAGCGGATAAGCAGTTCGAAGAGCTGATTCAGGTTCGTAATACCGCAGATGGCCTGATTCACGCGACTAAGAAAACGCTTGAAGAAGCCGGTGATAAGGCGACGGAAGAAGAGAAAACTGCAATCGAAAAAGCGGTAGCTGATTTAGAAGAAGCGATTAAAACTGATGACAAAGCCGATATCGAAGCGAAAACCAATGCTCTGACAGAGGCTTCAAGCTCTCTTGCTCAGAAGCTGTACGCTGAGCAAGCTCAGGCGCAGCAAGGTGCTGAAGGCGCGGCAGATGCCGGTGAACAGCCAGCGGGTCAGGATGACGACGTTGTTGATGCTGAGTTTGAAGAAGTTAAAGACAAGTAATTGTTAATTCTTTAAAGCACTCAAACAAAACGCGGTTAGAAAACTAGCCGCGTTTTTTGCCATTTAACGAGCAAAATCATGTCGAAACGAGATTATTACGAAGTACTTGGTGTATCCAAAGGCGTCGATAAAAAAGAGCTGAAAAAAGCGTATCGTAAAATTGCGATGAAATATCATCCCGACCGTAACCCGGATGATGCCGATGCTGAAGCCAAGTTCAAGGAAGCGACGGAAGCTTACGAAATCTTAGGTGACGAGCAGAAACGGGCCGCATACGACCAGTATGGACACGCGGGTGTCGATGGCCAGGCTGGTGGCGGTTTTGGTGGCGGCGGCGCTGGCGGGTTTAGTGATATTTTTGGTGATGTCTTCGGCGATATTTTTGGCGGCGGAGGTGGTGGCGGCCGCGGTGGTCGTGGTGGCCCTCAGCGTGGCTCTGATCTTCGCTACACCATGGATTTGTCTCTTGAAGAAGCGGTTCGTGGCGTTGAGAAAAAAATCCGTGTTCCTACTTTAACCACTTGTGATGTCTGTGATGGCTCTGGTGCAAAAGAGGGGACTCAGCCTAAAACCTGTCCTACGTGTCATGGCCAGGGGCAGGTGCGTATGCAACAGGGTTTCTTTTCGGTACAGCAAACCTGCCCGACCTGTCGTGGTCAGGGCACTATTATCGAAGATCCATGCAACAGCTGTCACGGTCGCGGTGTTAAAGAGGAAACCAAGACCTTATCGGTTAAAATTCCGGCGGGCGTGGATACCGGCGATCGAATTCGTCTGTCCGGCGAGGGAGAGGCAGGTGCCATGGGCGGACCTGCTGGCGACTTATACGTACAAGTCAGTGTGCGTGAGCATGAGTTGTTCAACCGTGACGGTCGTAACCTCTATTGCGATGTGCCGATCAGTATTGTTGATGCGGCATTAGGCGGCGAGCTGGAAGTTCCAACACTGGATGGTCGCGTTAAGCTGAAAATTCCTGCAGAGACTCAGAGCGGCAAATTATTCCGTTTGCGTGGTAAAGGCGTGGTGCCGGTACGTGGTGGTGCTCCGGGCGATTTACTGTGTCGTGTGCAGGTAGAAACGCCGGTTAATCTGACCAAAGAGCAGAAAGAACTGCTGGAACAATTCCAGGCATCTTTGAACGGCGAGAAAGCGGGCGAAAAGCACTCGCCACAAAATAAGAGTTTCTTTGAACGAGCGAAGCGTTTCTTCGAAGAAATGTGATCTCAGTTCGCACCAAGTTGCAGTGATATTTCAGTTGCTGCGCCGAAGGGCCACCCCTGGCCCTGCCGCGCTACCTCGGCTTCCTGCCGTTGCTTCGAAAATATCACTGCAGCTCAGTTCTCACTTTCCCTGTATACTCCCCAAAAATATTAATCCCCTTAAATTCAGGAAACACCATGACTCGCATTGCTATTACCGGAGCTGCTGGCCGTATGGGCCGTGTCTTAATTGAAGCGGTTGCTAATGATGAAAACGCACAATTGGGTGCCACTGTTGTATTGGCTGATGATCCCATGGTTGGTATTGATGCGGGCGCGCTGGCGGGTCTGGGGAAGGAAATGGGTGTTAAAACAGCAACCAGTCTGGAAGCGGTAATTAATGACTTTGACGTCCTGATCGATTTCACGGCTCCTGAATCCACCATGGCCAATGTTGAACTGTGCCGTACTCACGGCAAAAACATCGTGATTGGTACCACTGGTTTGACCGATGAGCAGAAAGTACGTCTGCAGCAGGCGTCGAGCGACATGGGGATTGTATTTGCTCCGAATTACTCCGTAGGCGTTAACCTGTGCCTGAACTTGTTGCGCATGGCGGCCAAAGTGATGGGTGATGACAGTGATATCGAAGTGATTGAAATGCATCATAAACACAAAGTAGATGCGCCTTCCGGTACGGCCCTACGTATGGGCGAAGTGGTTGCTGAAACCATGGGTTGGGATTTAAACGAAGTAGCGTGTTACGGCCGTGAAGGTCAGACCGGTGCTCGTCCACACAAGCAAATTGGCTTCGAAACGATTCGTGGTGGTGACGTCGTCGGTGATCATACCGTGATGTTCGCTGCGGAAGGCGAGCGAGTTGAAGTGACACATAAAGCACAAAGCCGCATGACGTTTGCTAAAGGCGCTGTGCGCAGCGCGAAGTGGATCTCGGAGCAACCTCATGGTCTGTACGATATGCAGGATGTCTTAGGTTTTTGATGTTCGCTCGTTGTCTTAACAACAAAAAAGCCGCTTCAGAAAAATGAAGCGGCTTTTTTGTTTTTCGTTACGACGGGAATCTTAGCCCTTAACACCCAGCATGTGGTCGAAGCCACGCTCAACCATTTTCTCCATGCCACGTGGTTTTCCGTTTGGATCAAATACCATCGACACCAACATCTGAGCATTACCGAGCGCCCAGCGCGCACGTTCTTTCGGAGCCAGGCCTGGTTCCATAAGGCCTTTTTTAACCCCTTTGTCCACTTGCTTAGCAATCATATCAAGTAATTTATTCTGGAACTCCAGATACGATGGCCAGGTTTCTTCACGAACGGAGGCGCTCCATTCCAACCATACTTTAATGTATGACGGATTTTCTTCGCAGGCATTGAGAAACGCTTTGATGTGAGTACGAATGGCTTGAACCGGATCGTCTTCTTCGCTGTAAACAGATTCGGCCAGGGAGATTAAAAAGTTGTCAACGTCTTCCAAAACAGCTTCTACCAATGCTTCACGTGTTTTGAAATAATTGAAAACAGTGGCGACTGACACTCCTCCCATTTCAGCAATCTCTGTATGCCCGCCGCGACCAATCCCTCTGAGTGCGAACACTTCAACTGCATAGGTTAGTAATAAACGTCTGCGTTCTTCCGGTTGCAAACGACGGCGACCATCAACGGCTGTTGGCATAATTAAACCTCGTTTAATGTGGTGATTTTAATCATTGCTTCCTGTGCCACGATGCAGCAGGAATTTATTAATATTCTTGTTACTCGGGTTGAGTCTTTTAACTGTACTTTGACAGAACAGTAGTTATCTATCTCAATTATCTGCTAATAAAAAACTCTACAGGTCTTTTAGTGAAGCACTTTTAGGTATCAAAATGTATGTTACATTATGTAACCTAGTGTAACTAGGTGTTTTGTGATGATCCACCTGATTTGTCGTGATCGCGCAGTCATCATTGGCAGGGGGTATTTTAATTGATTTTTCTATTATTATTTTAGGAGCAGAGGATTCTGGTACTGTTATACCTTATTTTTGAATTTTTTATGCGTAGTAATCGAATGACAAACTATTTTTAATGCACGCAAGTGTCGCTGATAACGAGATTGTTTTTCGATCATTTAATCAATTACATTAAGGTCGTATCAAATACAACCGGCAGTTAGCGATATCCTGTCGGTTTCATCAAATCGAATGAATTTTATGTGTTAAATAGCTAATCAGTGAAGAGGGTGTCGATGCTGAAAATCTATTTATTGTCTTGTTGGTCAGGCTTTTGTTCGGTGCGTCTTGCTACCCAATGACATTTGACGGCTCAATGGCGAGGTCTTGGCTATTCACTGAGATCAATGCACTAAAGATGGACATAAGCCTCTGTTTTCAGTATCCTTTAATGTTAGTTTAAGCATGTAACGCAACTACCAGTAAAAGAGTAGCCGTGCAGTTCAGAATTCAGTCAAAAAAGCGGGATGAAACCTTTTCGGTTCCATCCCGCTTTTTTGCGAGTTGAGCAGGCACTTTTGCGTTATCGATGTCGCCAGATTGTTCTTACTTCGGGGATTTAAGCCTTGTCTACGCCAGCCATTCTAGCTCTTGAGGACGGCAGCATCTTCAAAGGTACCGCTATCGGTGCCGAAGGTCTGTCTGTGGGAGAGGTGGTGTTTAACACCTCCATGACCGGTTATCAGGAGATCCTGACTGACCCATCCTACGCTAACCAGATTGTCACTCTGACTTACCCACATATCGGTAACTACGGTGTTAACCGCGAGGACGAAGAGTCTCGCGGTATCTTCGCCAAAGGACTGGTGATTCGTGATTTGCCTCTGATTGCTTCTAACTTCCGCAGCGAAAAAGCGTTGGATGAATACCTGAAGGAAAATAACATCCTGGGCATTGCCGATATCGATACCCGTCGCCTGACCCGTATTCTGCGTGAAAAAGGCTCGCTAGATGGTTGTATCATTGCTGGTGAAGATGCCGCTTCTGAAGAAAGCATTGCTAGAGCGATTGCAGCGGCAAAAGAATTCCCAGGCCTGAAAGGTATGGACCTGGCGAAGGAAGTGACGGCTACTGACAGCTACAAATGGACCGAGCAAGACTGGACTCTGGGCCAAGGCTTCGGCGAATTGAAAGAAGGCAAATACAAAGTTGTTGCATACGACTTCGGTGTTAAGCGCAACATCCTGCGTCTGTTAGCTGAACGTGGTTGTGACCTGACGGTTGTTCCGGCTCAGACACCTGCTGCGGACGTGCTGGCGATGAACCCGGACGGCATCTTCTTATCCAATGGCCCAGGTGACCCAGAGCCATGCACGTATGCCATCGAAGCGATCCAGCAAATTCTGGAAACCGACATTCCGGTGTTTGGTATCTGTTTAGGTCATCAGCTGCTGGCGTTAGCATCTGGTGCAAAAACGGTGAAAATGCCGCACGGCCACCACGGTGGTAACCATCCGGTTCAGGATCTGGATTCTGGTGTAGTAATGATTACGTCTCAGAACCACGGTTTCGCCGTAGACGAAGCCTCACTTCCAGCAAACATCAAAGCGACTCATAAGTCTCTGTTCGATGGCACTTTGCAGGGTATCGAGCTGACCGATAAGCCAGCGTTCAGCTTCCAGGGTCACCCGGAAGCAAGCCCGGGTCCACGTGACGTTGCCCCATTATTTGATCGTTTCATCGATCTGATCGAAGCCGCTAAGAAGTAGGACGCCGCCATGCCAAAACGTACCGACATACAAAGTATTTTAATCATTGGCGCTGGTCCGATCATCATCGGTCAGGCTTGTGAATTCGACTATTCTGGCGCACAGGCTTGTAAGGCCCTGCGTGAAGAAGGTATCCGCGTTATTCTTGTGAACTCTAACCCAGCCACAATTATGACCGACCCATCAATGGCAGATGCAACCTACATCGAACCAATCACGGTTGATACGGTTGCCAACATCATTGAAAAAGAACGCCCAGACGCAATCTTGCCAACCATGGGCGGCCAGACCGCACTGAACTGTGCATTAGGCCTTGAGTCTGCTGGCATCTTAGAAAAATTTAATGTTGAAATGATCGGCGCTAAAGCTGATGTAATCGACAAAGCGGAAGACCGTGACCGTTTCGACCAGGCGATGAAAAAGATTGGTCTGGAATGTCCACGTGCGGGCATCGCCCACAGCATGGAAGAAGCGCGCGAAGTTCAGAAGGGCTTAGGCTTCCCATGTATTATTCGTCCTTCTTTCACCATGGGTGGTACCGGTGGTGGTATCGCGTATAACAAAGAAGAGTTCGAAGAAATCTGTACTCGCGGTCTGGATTTATCTCCAACCAGTGAGCTGCTGATCGATGAATCTCTGATCGGCTGGAAAGAATACGAGATGGAGGTTGTTCGTGATAAAAACGACAACTGTATCATTATCTGTTCGATCGAAAACTTTGATGCCATGGGTGTACACACAGGTGACTCCATCACTGTTGCACCGGCTCAAACCCTGACCGACAAAGAATTGCAAATCATGCGTGATGCCTCGTTGGCAGTACTGCGTGAGATCGGCGTAGAAACCGGTGGTTCCAACGTTCAGTTCGGTATTAATCCAAAAGACGGCCGCATGGTTGTGATTGAGATGAACCCTCGTGTTTCTCGTTCATCCGCCCTGGCCTCTAAAGCAACCGGTTTCCCGATTGCTAAAATCGCAGCCAAGCTGGCGATTGGTTATACCCTGGATGAATTGCAAAACGACATCACTGGTGGCGCAACCCCAGCATCGTTCGAGCCGTCCATCGATTATGTTGTTACTAAAATTCCTCGGTTTACTTTCGAGAAATTCCCAACAGCGGATGGCCGCTTAACCACACAGATGAAATCTGTGGGTGAAGTGATGGCAATGGGCCGTACTCAGCAAGAGTCACTGCAGAAAGCACTGCGTGGTCTTGAAGTGGGTGTTAGCGGTTTTGACCCAATCATCGACCTTGATTCAGAAGGTGCGATGGACAAAATTATTTCGGAACTGAAAACCCCAGGTGCTGATCGCATTTGGTACATCGGTGACGCATTCCGTGCCGGTTTAAGTGTTGAAGAAATCTACCAGCACTCTGGTGTTGATCCTTGGTTCCTGGTTCAGATCGAAGACATCATTAAAGATGAAGCTGATGTTGCGCAAAGCAGCTTAACCTCGATGGATGCCGATCGTATCTTCCGTCTGAAGCGTAAAGGTTTTGCCGATGCTCGTTTGGCTAAGCTGCTGGGGGTGTCGGAAAAAGCATTCCGTAAGCAACGTCAGAAGTTAGATGTTCGCCCGGTTTATAAGCGTGTTGATACTTGTGCGGCGGAGTTCTCTACCGATACGGCTTACATGTACTCTACTTATGAAGAAGAGTGTGAAGCGAACCCAACCGATAAAGAAAAAATCATCGTATTGGGTGGTGGACCGAACCGTATTGGCCAGGGGATCGAATTCGATTACTGCTGTGTACACGCGGCCTTCGCTGCTAAAGATTTGGGTTACGAAGCCATCATGGTGAACTGTAATCCTGAAACGGTATCTACCGACTACGATACTTCCGACCGTTTGTTCTTCGAGCCGGTAACTCTGGAAGACGTATTAGAGATCGTTGATAAAGAACAGCCAAAAGGCGTAATCGTTCAATACGGTGGTCAAACTCCATTGAAACTGGCGAACGAATTAGAAGCCGCTGGTGTGCCGATTATTGGTACTTCTCCGGAAGCGATTGATCGTGCTGAAGACCGTGAGCGTTTTCAGCAAATGATTCAGCGTCTGGGTTTGAAGCAGCCAGTGAACGCGACGGTGCGTTCTACTGAAGAAGCGATTTCTAAAGCCAACGAAATTGGTTTCCCGTTAGTTGTACGTCCTTCCTATGTATTGGGTGGTCGTGCGATGGAAATCGTCAACAACGAAGAATCTCTGCGTCGCTACATGCGTGAAGCGGTTCAGGTTTCTAATGATTCCCCTGTACTGCTGGACTACTTCTTAAATCGTGCAGTTGAAGTAGACATTGATGCCGTATGTGACGGCGAGCAAGTTGTTATCGGTGCCATCATGCAGCACATCGAGCAAGCGGGTATTCACTCTGGTGACTCGGCGTGTTCATTGCCTCCGTACAGCTTGTCTGAAGACGTTCAGAACCGTATGCGTGAGCAAGTAAAAGCCATGGCGTTAGAGCTGGGTGTGGTTGGTCTGATGAATACTCAGCTGGCTTACCAGGATGATGAGATCTACGTGATCGAAGTCAACCCGCGTGCTTCCCGTACCGTACCTTTCGTTTCTAAGTGCATCGGTAACTCTTTAGCTGCGATCGCAGGTAAAGTAATGATGGGTAAAACACTGGCTGAGCTTGGTTTTACTGAAGAAATCGTACCAGAGCACTTCTCTGTAAAAGAAGCGGTATTCCCGTTCAATAAATTCCAGGGCGTAGATCCAATCTTAGGCCCTGAAATGAAATCGACCGGTGAAGTTATGGGTGCAGGCGCTACCTTCGGTGAGGCTTTCTACAAAGCTCAGCTGGGTGCCGGTGAGAAATTACCAACAGAAGGTAAAGTCTTCATTTCTGTACGTGACGCCGATAAAGAAGGTGTTGTGGCAGTCGCTCAAGGTTTCGCTAAGTTAGGCTTCAGCCTGATTGCAACCGGTGGTACTCATGCTAAGTTGGTTGAAGCGGGTATCGAAGTTGAGCGCATCAACAAGGTGAACGAAGCACGTCCAAATATTGTTGATGCTATCAAGAATGACGAGATCGCTTTAATTGTGAATACCACTGAAGGCTCACAAGCCATTGCTGATTCTGCTGACATTCGCCGCAGCGCGCTGCAGCATAAAG
Source organism: Saccharospirillaceae bacterium (assembly GCA_022448365.1). Lineage (NCBI taxonomy): Bacteria > Pseudomonadati > Pseudomonadota > Gammaproteobacteria > Oceanospirillales > Saccharospirillaceae > Saccharospirillaceae bacterium. The sequence continues at coordinate 405,887 of JAKVCS010000004.1, forward strand.
TAACTTACACTACAACTTTGGCCGGTGCTGAAGCCGTTGTAGAAGGCTTGAATGCTGAAGGCCTGAACGTAGTTCGTCGTTTACAGGAAATTCACGCTGCTATTTAGCAGCGTGTAAGGAAAGAAATTATGCAAAAGTACCCAATGACAGTGGAAGGTGAGGCGGCGCTGCAGGCTGAGTTAACGGAATTAAAAACCGTTGCTCGTCCGGCGGTGATCAAAGATATTGCCGAAGCTCGCGAACACGGTGACTTAAAAGAAAACGCTGAATACCATGCTGCCCGTGAGCAGCAGGGTTTTATTGAGGGTCGTATTCAGGATATCGAGGGTAAGCTGTCTAACTCACAGGTTATTGATATCAAGAATATCCCACACACCGGTAAAGTTCTGTTTGGTACCACCGTGAGCCTGATCAATCTTGATACTGACGACGAAGTTCAGTATCAGATTGTGGGTGATGACGAAGCCGACATTAAGCAGAATAAAATTTCTGTCTCCTCACCGATTGCTCGCGCACTCATTGGTAAAGAGGAAGGTGATGTTGCCGTTGTTCAGGTGCCAGCTGGTGCTGTTGAATACGAAATTGACGAAGTAAAACATCTGTAATTGGTAGCAGATGACTTTGTCTAGTTCAAAAAATGGCCGCGCAATGCGGCCATTTTTTTTATCTGCTACATCAATGATGCTTTTGGTAGCTCATTTTCGAAAGAATCTTCTTGTTCAATCTGCTTCATCATTTCTTGCAGTTTAAAGCGTGCCTGGCGACGTTTTAGTGCTTTATTCCAGCGGCGGATCTGTTCTTCATCATTCAGTTCCAGCTGAGGTACGGGAACCGGCTTGTTGTTTTCATCCATTGCCACCATGGTGAAATAACAAGTGTGGGTATGACGGACGGTTTTTTCTTTAATATTTTCAGAAATGACCTTGATACCAATCTCCATCGATGTACGGCCGGTGTAGTTAATCGTGGCCAGGCAAGTGACCATTTCACCGATGTGGATAGGTTGTTTGAACAATACATTATCGACCGACAATGTGACGGCATAGTGGCCGGAATAACGCATGGCACAGGTATAAGCAACTTTATCCAGCAGCTTTAATAATTCGCCACCGTGCATATTGCCGGAAAAGTTTGCCAGTCCTGGTGTCACCAGTTCAGTCATTTCCGTTTGAATGATTTGTGCCATATATGCCTCTGGAAAATATTTGCGGCGATTTTAATCACTCAATTTCAATAAAACTATGGTTTTATCCAAAAAGGTAGAACCTGAAGTGACGTTTTTGTCCACTTAGTCGCTCTGGTGAACTCAGGCGACCTTTCTTGCTCACTTTTACATTAAAGCTGGCCGCTTGGTTGATTATTGCCAGATCAGAAATCTGCCGTTGAGGTGAACAGTCCGACGCGCAGATCTTTCGCCTGATAAATTTCGCGACCATCAACTTCCATGCGGGCATCAGCAATTCCCAGCACCAGCTTTTGTTCCATGACGCGCTTAACATCGATGTGATAGGTGACTTTTTTGGCTTCGGGTAATACCTGACCACGGAATTTAACTTCGCCGCACCCGAGCGCGCGACCGCGACCTGGATTACCACGCCATCCCAGAAAAAAGCCCACCAGTTGCCACATGGCATCCAGGCCCAAGCAACCAGGCATCACCGGGTCGCCTTCGAAATGACAATCAAAGAACCACAAAGATGGGTCGATATCCAATTCAGCGACAATCTCACCCTTCCCGTAGGTGCCGCCTTCAGAGCTGATATGGACGATGCGATCCATCATCAGCATGTTGGGTAGCGGCAGGCGGGCGTTGCCCTCGCCAAACATTTCACCGTGACCGCAAGCCAGCAGGTCTTCACGCTCAAAAGAGCTTGGCTGTTCTTTGAGTGCAGGTTGAGACATGTTTTTTCCTCTCAGATATAAAGTCTGTACTCACACTGACACAGAGAGGACAAATAGGCTAATGAAGGTTTTTTTACCTAATGGAATAAATAAAGAATCACGGCAAAGATTTGGCCCGGAATCCGCATCGGATTCCGGGTGGTGGCAGGGTGTGTCAATGTCAGACTTTTTCGACCAGCAACGAGCCGATTGAGTAACCGGCGCCAAAAGAACAAATGATTCCTTTGTCTCCGGAGTTGAAATCATCGTTGTATTTGTGAAAGGCAATAACAGAACCGGAGGATGCCGTATTGGCAAATTCATCCAGTACCACTGGCGCTTCTTCCTCAGTTGGCAGGCGACCAAGTAATTTCTTAACCGCGAAGTTATTCATATTGATGTTGGCTTGGTGCAGCCACATACGTTTCATATCTTCTGCACTGAGTTGGTTGGCTTCAAGTTGTTCCCCGAGGAAGGTAACAATCAGCGGCAGCAGTTCTTTGAAGACTTTGCGACCACGCTGTTTGAATGCGTAGCGATTAGCTGGCACTTCATCGAAGCAATAGTCTGCATACGATGAATCACTGCGAATGTTGTCAGAGAACTCAGTAAACTGTTTGGTATCAAGAATACGGAAAGCGTTGTCTGGTTTGGCGTATTCTTCCAGCTCCATGACGGCAGCCGTTGCTACATCACCAAAAATAAAGTGGCTGTCGCGGTCCTTAAAATCCAGACCTGGCGTGGTGAACTCCGGGTTTACAAACAACACACATTTGGCTGTTCCTGCTTTTAGTGCGGTATAAGCGTTGATCATTCCGAAGGTGGCAGACGAACAGGCGATTCCCATATCGTAAGCAAAACCTTTGATGCCAAGATCGCGCTGAATCTCTACCGACATGCCCGGGTAGTCGCGTTGGCGGAAAGTGCTGGAGACAATCACCATATCGATATCGTCAGCTGTCTTACCCGCTTGTTCCATGGCGTCGCGTGCTGCGGCGCACCCCATCTGAACGATTTCCGGAGTGTCGCCCTCGCGGGTCATCGGGAAAGTTGGGTGCATGATGTCAGGATTGATTATGCCGTCTTTATACATGGCGTAACGGGCTTTGATACCGGATGCTTTTTCAATAAATTCGGAGCTCGAATGCGCTAATGCTTCGGTTTCACCCGCTTCAATGGCAGCAGCATTTTCAGAATTAAACTTGTCGACATATTGGTTAAAAGCGGCAACCAGTTCATCGTTGGTGATTACGTGTGGAGGAATAAACAGTCCGGTACCGGAGATGACAACATTCGACATGCCTGATGAATCCTTTGTTATAGCTATCTTGTTCTTTGCCACAGAAATGTAATCTGACTGTGGTTGCGTCTGAAATTTGAGCCATTATCACCGGAACGGCTCAGCCTTCCAACCGCTGAATGGACATAAGATGGTAATAGTGGTGAGTTATTTCTTGCAGCGCGACGTGCTCGGGTAATATTCGATCTCGGTTAGCACGTTTGGTTCCCGAGATCTGGCGGTTCCTAATGTTGTTGCTCACACCATACCGGCAGTGCGAGTTACATGGGGCGCTGGTTTCTGCAAGTGCTATCGGCCGACGTGCAGAAATCAGCGACGGAAATACACTTAAGGGCGTTGCAGATTCGACAGCCTTGGGTTGGCTCGCGGATTTTTGCGCAGCAGAAGTGCTACTTTTCCGATTTGCTGTACCAGTTCGGCGCCAGTCAGTTTGACCAGCTCAGCAATGACAGCGTGTTTGACCTCCCGATCACCCACGGCAACTTTAACTTTGATCAGCTCGTGATCGTCCAGGGCACGGTTCAGCTCCTCCATGACGCCTTCGGTTAAGCCATTACCTGCAATGGTCACTACTGGGTTCAGATTGTGGCCAATTGAGCGGTATGCTTTTTTCTGTTCGTTTGATAATGCCATATAGCTTCTATTCAGTGTTGTATCTGTTTCAGTGTTAGAATCGGACATTACCGATTCAACAAGCGCGATTAGCGCTCAGTATACCTGACCTTGGAGTAAAACCCCCTATGTCACGTTCGACGCGTTCGAAAACCAGTGCTAACTGGCTCAAAGAACATGTAGACGATATGTACGTACAGATGGCACAGCAGGATGGCTATCGCACACGAGCCAGTTACAAGTTGCTGGAGCTGGACGAGAAAGATGGGCTGCTGAAGCCAGGTTCGACAGTATTGGATCTCGGTTCTGCACCAGGTGGGTGGTCTCAGGTCGTCGCACAAAAGCTTGACGGCAGTGGTGTGGTTATCGCCTCCGATATCTTGCCTATGGATAACATTGCCGATGTGACCTTTATTCAGGGTGACTTTACTGAGGACGCGATTTTCGACGAAATCATGACGGCGATTGATGATCGTCCGGTAGACCTTGTAATTTCGGATATGGCCCCCAATATGTCTGGTATGGCTTCCATCGATCAGCCTGGCGCTATGTATCTGGTGGAGTTGGCGCTCGATATGGCGCGTCAGACGCTGAAACCAAACGGTCATTTTGTTGCCAAAGTGTTTCAGGGTGAAGGCTTTGATGAATACCTTGCTGATGTGCGTCAGTCCTTCTCTAAGGTGCTGATTCGCAAACCCAAAGCTTCTCGGGCGCGTTCCCGCGAGGTTTACATTGTAGGTAAAGGTTTTCGTGCTTAGTGAATGCTTGCTAAGCTATGGCTAGGGTCAAAATTTCAACACACGCAAGATTGGCGCATTATCATCAAGGAAGCGTTGGTCGGCTGAGTTAAGAGGTACGCCAAACATGGCAAAGAATTTCATACTTTGGGCGGTAATTGCGGCTGTCCTGATGATGGTGTTTAACAACTTCCAGAACGTCGGCCGCGGTCAGGAATATTCCTACTCGCAATTTATGACTGCCGTACAGAACGGTCAGGTAGAAAAAGTCACAATTTCCGGGCAGAGCATCACCGGGCGTACCACATCTGGTGAAACGTTTGACTCTGTTCTGCCAACCTATGATGAAAAGCTGATTGACACTCTGCTGGATAACCGTGTTGAAGTGGTGGGTGAGAAGCCAGAGAAACAAGGTTTCCTGTCTCAGCTGCTGTTGGCCTCTCTGCCAATTCTGATCATCATTGCTGTCTTCATGTTGTTTATGCGTCAGATGCAAGGGGGAGCGGGTGGCCGCGGTGGCCCAATGGCATTTGGTAAGAGCAAAGCCAAGCTGCTGAGTGAAGACCAGATTAAAACGACCTTTGAAGATGTTGCAGGCTGCGATGAGGCCAAAGAAGATGTAAAAGAGCTGGTTGATTTTCTGAGTGATCCAGGCAAGTACCAGCGCTTGGGCGGTAAGATTCCTCGAGGGGTGCTGATGGCAGGTCAGCCAGGTACCGGTAAAACCCTGTTAGCCAAAGCCATTGCTGGTGAAGCGCGCGTTCCTTTCTTTTCTATCTCTGGTTCTGATTTCGTAGAGATGTTTGTGGGCGTTGGTGCATCGCGTGTTCGCGATATGTTCGAGCAAGCTAAAAAACAAGCGCCTTGTATCATCTTTATCGATGAAATCGATGCAGTTGGTCGTTCACGCGGCGTCGGAATGGGCGGCGGGAATGATGAGCGTGAGCAAACGTTGAACCAGTTGCTGGTGGAAATGGACGGCTTTGAGGTTAACGACGGTATTATTGTTATCGCTGCAACAAACCGTCCGGATGTGCTTGATCCTGCACTGCTGCGTCCCGGACGTTTTGACCGGCAAGTAAATGTCGGTCTGCCTGACATCCGTGGTCGTGAACAAATTCTCAAAGTGCACATGAAAAAAGTACCGTTGGCTGATGATGTGGTCGCAGCCGTCCTGGCTCGCGGTACACCGGGTTTTTCTGGCGCTGAATTGGCCAATCTTGTTAATGAAGCTTCGCTCTTTGCGGCACGTGCTAATCGCAACTTAGTCACAATGGAGGAATTTGAGAAAGCCAAAGACAAAATCATGATGGGTGCAGAACGTAAGACCATGGTGATGTCTGAAAAGGAAAAAGAAAGTACGGCATATCATGAGGCCGGCCATGCTATTGTTGGTTACCTGTCGGAAGAACATGATCCAGTTCATAAGGTAACCATTATTCCTCGCGGTCGCGCACTGGGTGTTACGTTCTTTCTTCCCGAAGCTGATAAGATCAGTGAAAGTCGACGCAAGCTATTGGGTGATATCGCCACAGCCTACGGCGGACGAATTGCTGAAGAATTACTATACGGTACTGATGGGGTCAGTACGGGGGCTTATCAGGATATTAAAATGGCCACTCAAATTGCCAGAGCAATGGTGGTCAATTATGGATTATCAGACGCACTTGGCCCGCTTGATTATGACGCTAAAGACCAGGATGGTATTAATGCACGTCATATTTCTGGTGCCACGGCGAAGCTGATTGATGATGAAGTCCGTAAAATTACCGATCAATGTTATGCTCGAGCTTATGAGATCCTTGAGGAGAACCGGGATATTCTTGAAGCCATGAAAGATGCGCTGATGGAATATGAAACTCTAGATTCATTGCAAATCGACGATATCATGGCGCGTAAGCCGCCGCGTGAACCTAAATCGTGGGGAGATAATGGCTCCGGCCCGGCTGCGCCGGTAGAGGAGAGTCACGATCTGGCAAAAGATGACCGTGATGACTCCATTGGTGATGCTGCTGGGGAGCAGAATTCTTAATAGAATCGAATGATCTGAGAAGGCGGCTTTGCCGCCTTTTTTATTTGAGTTGTGACCGTCGGCTATGCCTGTGGATTATTTTTAACGTCCCAATGTTTTGAAAATTAATCCATTTGCACCGCGTTATTGTATTAGAAAATAAGTGAAAGATGTGATTCTGCAATGTGGCCAGCGTTCGCTGGATTTATCCAAAGCCCAGGTGATGGGTATTCTGAATGTGACTCCGGATTCTTTTTCAGATGGTGGGCGCTTTACTTCGCTTAATTCAGCATTAAGGCAAGCGCGACAAATGACGCTTGATGGTGCTGCAATTATTGATGTGGGCGGCGAATCCACCCGCCCTGGTGCTGACCCTGTCTCTGAACAGCAGGAATTGGACCGCGTGATTCCTGTTGTTGAGGCCATTCGTAGTGAGCTGGATGTATTGGTTTCAGTGGATACCAGTACTGCTGCGGTTATTCGGGAAGCGACGCAAGCCGGTGCGAATTTGATTAACGATGTGCGGGCTTTGCAGCGTGAGGGAGCTTTGCAAGCAGCAGCAACGTCAGGTCTGCCTGTGTGTCTAATGCATATGCAGGGTGACCCGAAAACCATGCAGGATAACCCGGATTATCGAGATGTGATTCAGGACGTGAAGCAATTCCTTGAACTGCGCGTGGAAGTTTGCGAAAAAGCCGGAATCAGCCGTAATCGTATTCTGCTTGATCCCGGTTTTGGTTTTGGCAAAACCACTGAGCACAATTACCAATTGCTGAATCGTCTTGAGCAGCTGCATGAATTAGACTTGCCGTTACTGATTGGTTTATCGCGCAAACGAATGATTGGCGCTGCGACTGGATGTGAAATAGCAGAGCAACGAGTCTTTGGTAGTGTTGCGGGCGCTGTTATCAGCGCGATGAAGGGTGCCAGGATATTGCGTGTGCATGACGTGAAAGAAACATTTGAAGCGTTGGCGGTGGCTAATGCAGCCCTGAATGAATCTGCATAGCGTCGTATGGCTCGTTTCATAAGAATAATATTGTTGGGTAGGCCAGCCTCATCAGAGGCCTGCCTCATTCTGAACAAGGAAAGATAATGTCGAGAAAATATTTTGGTACCGACGGTATTCGTGGGGAAGTGGGTGAGTTCCCGATCACGCCTGAATTTGTAATGAAGCTGGGTTGGGCTGCCGGGAAAGTATTTGCCGAACAGGGTAAGAAAACCATCTTAATCGGCAAGGACACTCGTATTTCCGGTTATATGTTTGAATCAGCCTTGGAGGCTGGCTTGTCTGCAGCCGGTGTAAATAGTGGTTTGTTGGGCCCGATGCCAACTCCCGGTATTGCCTATCTGACACGAACTTTTTACGCCGATGCTGGCATTGTCATCAGTGCGTCTCACAACCCATATCAGGATAATGGGATTAAGTTCTTCTCAAGTAATGGCACCAAGCTCGATGATAAGATTGAACAAGCTATTGAAGAACATTTAGACCGGCCTATGACAACCGTTGCCTCGGATCAACTGGGCAAAGCCTTTCGGATTGATGACGCAGCAGGTCGTTATATTGAATTCTGTAAGAGCAGTGCGCGACGTTTGCGTCTCAAGGGGCAGCGTATCGTGCTGGATTGTGCCCATGGTGCAACTTACCAGATTGCTCCGGCAGTGTTTCGTGAGTTGGGTGCTGAAGTTGTCGTTATTGGGGCCGAGCCTGATGGTCTTAATATAAACAAAGAGGTGGGGTCTACTTCACCGAAGGCATTGCAGCGCAAAGTTACCGAAATCCGCGCCGATCTGGGTATCGCTTTTGATGGTGATGGTGACCGCGTAGTCATGGTGGATGGTAATGGCGAGGTTGTTGACGGTGATGAGTTGTTGTTCATTATGGCAACGCACGCTAAAAGCCGTGGGCGTTTGGGGGGCGGCGTTGTCGGTACTTTGATGTCAAACCTGGGCCTTGAATTAGCCCTCAAAGAGGACGGTATCGATTTTGCCCGCGCCAAAGTAGGTGATCGATATGTGATGCAGCAGCTAAAAGAGCGCAACTGGCGTTTTGGTGGAGAGTCCTCTGGTCATTTGCTGTGCCTTGATTCAACAACGACCGGAGATGGTGTTGTTTCTGCCTTGCAGGTGATGATGGCGATTCAGGATTTAGACAAGCCATTGCATGAATTGAAAAAGGGTATGAGTAAGTGTCCACAAACCATGATCAATGTTCGTCGTAATCAAGACATTGATGTAAATAGTGACGACACCGTCAAGGCTGCCGTTGCCGAAGTGGAGAATACTCTGGCTGGTCGCGGTCGTGTGTTGTTGCGTCCCTCGGGTACGGAACCGGTCGTGCGGGTGATGGTAGAAGGTGAGGATGCCGCACAGGTTTCAGCACTGACACAGGAACTGGCCGAAGTTGTGGAAAAAGTGCTGGCTTGATTGTTAATAAGAGAGGGAGTATTCGCTCCTTCTCTTGTATCAGCTCTCCTTCTTAGATAGTATCTGCGCTCTTTGAATTTTGAGAAGCCTCATGCGTCGATTATTGGTTGCCGGAAACTGGAAAATGAACGCTTCAGTCGAAATGACTGAATCGCTTTTATCCGCGATTACAGCAGCTGAAATTGATAACTGCGATGTTGCTGTATTTCCTCCTTTTCCCTATCTTGCGTTAGCAAAAGAAAAGTTATCAGCATCATCGATTGTTGTGGGCGGGCAGAATTGTTCAATTGCTGACTCGGGTGCCTACACTGGTGAGGTTTCAGTCTCTATGTTGCAGGATATTGGGTGTGGCATGGTGTTGGTCGGTCATTCTGAGCGCCGCAGTCTGTATCATGAAACCGATGCAGTTGTTCTGGCCAAGACAGAGAAGGTGCTTGCTCAGGGAATGATTGCCGTAGTGTGTGTCGGTGAAACGCTTGAGCAGCGTCAGTCTGGCAATGCGGAACTGATTGTTAGGCAACAACTGTCAGCATTATTGCATCAGTTGTCGGAGCAGCAATGGTCTCAAGTCGTCGTAGCTTATGAGCCGGTTTGGGCGATTGGTACCGGCGAAACAGCTTCGCCGGAACAAGCACAGCAGATGCATGCATTTATCCGCTCTTTGCTCGCATCAGTGAGTGTTGGGGTCGCTGAGCAAACTAAGATTTTATACGGTGGCAGTGTGAAAGCTGCTAACGCGGCAGAGTTATTTACTCAGGTCGATATTGATGGTGGTCTGGTTGGCGGTGCATCGCTGACGGCTGAAGAATTTTTAGGAATCTGTCGTTCATAGGTAGAATATGGAACAAATTATTTTAATTGCTCATATCTTGTTTGCGTTAGGCATCGTTGGTTTTGTCATGATGCAGCAGGGTAAAGGTGCTGATGCTGGTGCTTCTTTCGGTAGCGGTGCGTCCCAAACTGTATTCGGTAGCCAGGGTTCGGGTAACTTTCTGAGTCGCAGTACGGCAATTCTTGCTACTTTGTTTTTCGTCACCAGTCTGGGTTTAGCCGTTGTTGCTAAGCAAAAAGCCGTTGGTGCTTCTGATTTGGGTATTCCGAGCCAAGAAGTGATCGAAAAGCTTGAGCAAGACACCCCAATTGTGGAAGAATACGCGCCGGTTTCAGATGCTCCTGTTTTGGGTGCTCCTGAGCTGGACGCTTCAGCGTCTGATGAGCCTGCAATCGAAGAGGCGGGTCAGTAAGCGCAAGCGAATGTAGTGCGGATGTGGTGGAATTGGTAGACACGCCATCTTGAGGGGGTGGTGAGCATAGCTCGTGCGAGTTCAAGTCTCGCCATCCGCACCAACTTCTTATTGTTGTAGAATAAGAAATAGAAAGCGAACTTAGTTCGCTTTTTCTGTTTAAAGCACCTATAATGCGCCTGCTTTTTACAGAACACATGCTTTAAAGCCCCTCGCGTCAGGGGCTTTTTCGTACTCGAGGCCTTTCGAATTCAGGGCTTGCAGTGGATCAGCGGTGTTCCAGCCTGGATAAACCGTTTCGATTTATCAGGTCTGCAGATGCAATTGTGATGTCGTTGTTATCGCGATTGCATGCAGTTTTATCAGACTGGGCATTTATGCCCAGTTTTTGTTTGTGTCGAAGTCGGTCTTTGCTGATCTCAGGTTATGACCGACATCAAATTTTGAAAAGGTGGTTGTTTGGCTAAAGACACTCAGTTGACTGAAATGCTGGCTCCAATTGTGGAGTCTATGGGCTACGTTTTTTGGGGCCTGGAATATTCTGCGCAGGGTAAGCATACGCTGTTGCGAATCTTTATTGATCATGAAAATGGCATTAACGTCGACAACTGCGCTGAAGTCAGTCGTCAGGTTAGTAGTGTTCTGGATGTCGAAGATCCTATTTCTCAGGATTACACTCTGGAAGTTTCGTCCCCTGGGATGGACCGACCATTATTTACCCTCGAACAGTTTAAAAGTTACGCCAACCATATTATTGAGTTGCGCTTGCGTATGCCGTTCGATGGACGTCGAAAATTTAAGGGCCAACTGATTGGTGTTGAGCAGGAAGATATTGTGCTGTTTGTTGATGGCCATGAATATCTGTTGCCCATTGAGCTGATTGAGAAGGCGAATGTTGTTCCACAATTCAAGGACTAAGGTTGCAGAGCGAGGCTAGAAGATGAGCAAAGAAATTCTCCTGGTCGCGGAAGCGGTATCCAACGAAAAAGGCGTTTCAAAAGAAATTATTTTTGAAGCCATTGAATCTGCGCTGGCGGCGGCTGCTAAAAAGCGTTACGAAGATGAAGAAGCCACTATTCGCGTAGATATCGACCGCAGAACCGGTGATTACGAAACTTTCCGCAGCTGGTTAGTTGTTAGTAACGATGTGGTTCCAGGCTTGGGTGATGAACTCACGCTGGAAGAAGCACTCGAAATTGACACCAATCTGCAGCCAGGTGATACCTACGAAACTCAGATTGAAAATCCTGATTTTGGACGTATTGCTGCCCAGGCGGCGAAGCAAATTATTGTGCAAAAAGTACGTGAAGCTGAGCGTGCCCAGATTGTTGAACAGTATGAAGATCGAGTGGGTGAACTAATCAGCGGTACCGTTAAAAAGGTCACCCGCGATAATGTCATTATCGATCTTGGCAACAATGCTGAAGGTCTGATGCCAAAAGATCAGTTGATCGGTCGTGAAATCCTGCGTATGGGTGATCGTGTTCGTTCCATTCTGTTTGATATCCGACCGGAAAATCGCGGCCCTCAGTTGATGCTGAGTCGCACCATTTCCGACATGATGGTCGAATTATTCCGCATTGAAGTGCCTGAAATTGCGGAAGAGGTTATCGAAATTAAAGGTGCCGCTCGTGACCCGGGTTCGCGTGCCAAGATTGCAGTTAAAACTAACGATAAGCGTATCGATCCGGTAGGTGCTTGTGTGGGTATGCGTGGTGCTCGTGTCCAGGCCGTAACCAACGAACTTGGCGGTAATGAGCGCATCGACATTGTGTTGTGGGACGATAACCCGGCGCAGCTGGTTATCAACGCAATGGCACCTGCGGAAGTGGCATCCATCATCATGGATGAAGAAACCAACTCCATGGATGTTGCTGTTGAAGAAGACAACCTGGCACAAGCTATCGGCCGTGGTGGTCAGAACGTACGCTTGGCGTCCGAGCTGACAGGCTGGGAAATCAACGTGATGACTGAGGAAGAAGCGTCTGACAAACAGAACGAAGAAGCCTCTGCTTACATCAACACCTTTATGAATTCTCTGGATATTGATGAAGACTTCGCTCTGCTGCTCGTAGAAGAAGGGTTCACCTCTCTGGAAGAGATCGCTTATGTGCCCATGGAAGAAATGCTGGCGATCGAAGGTCTGGACGAAGAAGTCGTTAACGAATTGCGTAATCGCGCAAAAGACGTGCTGCTGACTCAGGCCATTGCATCAGAAGAACAACTGGAAGCAGCGCAACCAGCAGAAGATCTGCTGACAATGGACGGCATGGATAAGCACCTGGCATTGGTGCTGGCCAGCAAGGGTATTTGTACGATGGAGGATCTCGCCGAGCAATCCATCGATGACCTGCTGGACGTTGAAGACATGACCGAAGAGAAAGCCGCCGAATTGATTATGACGGCACGCAAGCCCTGGTTCGAGGGCAACGACTAATAGATCCGCTCGGCATAGGAGAAACGTATGGCAGATGTAACAGTTAAAGAACTCGCCGACGTGGTAAATATCGGTGTTGATCGCCTGCTGTCCCAGATGAAAGAAGCCGGTCTGCCTCAGACCGGTTCTGAAGATGCAGTATCAGATGATCAAAAACAAACCTTGTTGGCCTTTTTAAAGTCCAGCCACGGTGAGTCTGGTGACGCCCCGAAGAAAATTACCCTGAAGCGCAAAGCAACCACGACATTAAAAGTGGGTGCAGGTGGCAAGAAACAAGTAAACGTAGAAGTGCGTAAAAAGCGCACCTACGTGAAGCGCGACGAATCTGAGTTAGCAGCAGACAAGGCGCGCGTAGAGGCAAAGGCAGCCGCTGATCAGGCTGCTGAAGAAGAAGCCGCACGTGCAGCGGAAGCGGCACAAGCGAAAGCGACTGCTGATGCTGAGCAAGCAGCGGCAGAGAAAGCGCAGGCTGATAAAGCCGCAGCGGAAGTAAAAGCCGCCAAAAAGCCAGAGCCTAAGGTTAAGAAAGAAGCGCCTAAAGCGCCTCAAATGCCTAAAGCAACGGCAACGGCTAAGCCAACGGCTCGTGTTGTCGCGAAGAAGGTAGAAGAGAAGAAGCCAACAGCAACTCTGAAACCTAAAGCAGAAGCTAAACCGAAGGCAACTGCGAAACCTAAGGTGAAGGTAACGCCTGCTGAAGAACGTCGTGCTAAGCCAAGTAAGCCGGTAGCTAAGGTTCGCCAGAAGCCAACAGAAGACGAAGCGGCACAAAAACGTGCAGAAGCGGAAGCGGTTCAGGCCCGTCAGGATGACAGTGGTCGTAAACGTGGGAAAGGCAGCGATCGTCGCCATGGTGATGATCGTGAGAAGCGTTTTGTTGATGGTTCTGAGCAGGATCGCAGTGGCCGTAACAAAGGCCGAAATAAAGGTAAGTTGAAAGGCGCTGCGCGTCGTCAGCAAAACCAGGCGGCCAATGCTAATAATGAGCACGGTTTCAGTAAACCAACGGCTCCAGTCATCAAAGAAGTGGAATTGCCAGAAGCGATTTCTGTTGGTGAATTGGCGCAGAAACTGGCTGTTAAAGCCGGTGAAGTGATCAAGGAGCTGATGAAGCTGGGCGTCATGGCCACCATCAACCAGACTCTGGACCAGGATACTGCCACTCTGGTGGTTGAAGAAATGGGCCATAAGGTTTCCAAGCTGATTTCTGACAATGAGTTGGAAGAGGCGGTTACTGAGTCGGTATCGTACGACGGTGAACAAACTACCCGTGCGCCGGTTGTTACCGTTATGGGTCACGTTGACCATGGTAAAACCTCGCTGTTGGATTACATCCGTAAATCACGCGTTGTATCCGGCGAAGCTGGCGGTATTACCCAGCACATCGGTGCGTACCACGTAGATACGGATCACGGCATGGTGTCCTTCCTGGATACACCTGGACACGCGGCATTTACCTCGATGCGTGCTCGTGGTGCTCAGTCTACGGACGTTGTCATTCTGGTAGTTGCAGCAGACGATGGTGTGATGCCTCAGACTGAAGAAGCGGTACAACACGCTAAAGCGGCCGGTGTTCCAATCGTTGTTGCGATCAACAAGATGGATAAAGAGGCGGCTGATCCGGATCGTGCTAAAAACGAATTGGCTGCTCGCGATGTCATCCCGGAAGATTGGGGCGGTGACGTACCGTTTGTACCGGTATCTGCTCATACCGGTCAGGGTATTGATGAGCTGCTGGAAGCCGTCATTCTGCAGTCTGAGTTGCTGGAGCTGAAAGCCCACTTCGATGGTCCGGGTCAGGGTGTTGTGGTTGAATCGCGCCTGGACAAAGGTCGTGGTCCGGTGGCTACGCTGCTGGTTCAGAACGGTACTCTGAAAAAAGGCGACATCGTACTGGCAGGTACTTATTACGGTCGTGCCCGCGCATTGCTGGATGAGAACGGTAAGCCAACTGACGAAGCTGGTCCGTCGATCCCGGTTGAAATTCTGGGTCTTGGTGGCACGCCTGACGCGGGTGACGTGTTCATGGTTGTTGAAAGCGAGAAGAAGGCACGTGAAGTTGCTGAATTCCGTGAAGCTAAGCTGAAAGAACAAATTCAGCAACGTCAGCAGAAAGCCAAACTGGATGCTCTGTTCGCAGGCATGCAGGAAGGTGAGCAGGCCAACCTGAACATCATTCTGAAAACCGATGTTCGTGGTTCTCTGGAAGCCATTGCCGCTTCGCTTGAGAAGCTGGCGACCGATGAAGTAAAAGTAACCATCGTATCTTCCGGTGTGGGTGGTATTACTGAAACTGACGCAACCCTGGCTGTTGCCTCCGGTGCCGTTATGTTCGGCTTCAACGTTCGTGCGGATAACGCTGCGAAGAAAGTTGTCGAAGGTAACGACGTAGACATGCGTTACTACAGCGTGATCTACGACCTGCTGGACGATGTTAAGCAAGCAATGGGTGGCCTGCTGGCGCCTGAGCTACGCGAAGAAATCGTTGGCATAGCGGAAGTGCGTGATGTATTCAACTCACCGAAATTCGGTCAGATTGCTGGCTGTATGGTGGTTGACGGTACCATTTATCGCAATAAGAAGATCCGTGTACTGCGTGAGAACGTCGTGATCTATGAAGGTGAGCTGGAGTCTCTGCGTCGCTTTAAAGATGACGTACAGGAAGTTCGCCAGGCGATGGAATGTGGTATCGGTGTTAAGAACTATCAGGATGTTCGCCCTGGCGATCAGATTGAAGTGTTCGATGTGCGTGAAATTGCACGTACACTGTAAATCGGCTTCTAAGCCTCAAAGTGCTTAGCACTTACCCAAAGCCCGGTCTGTTTCAGACTGGGCTTTGCTGCTTCTGAAAGAGAATAAACATGCCAAAAGATTACAGCCGTACATCACGACTGGGTGAACAAATCCAACGTGATCTGGCACAAATGATTCAGTTTGAAATGAAAGACCCGCGTCTGGGTATGGTGACGTTAAACCAGGTAAAAGTGGCGAAAGATTTAGGTTATGCCGACATCTATTTCACCGTGATGGGTGCCAAAGGTGAAACGGATGAACAAATTCGTGAACAAACCGAAAGTATTTTAAACGATGCTGCCGGCTACCTGCGCTCTGAACTGGCCCGGAACATGACGACTCGTGTGACGCCACAACTGCGTTTCCACTATGACGAAACGCTGGAGCGTGGGCATCATCTGACGGGCCTGATTAAAAAGGCTCGCCAGGAAGACGATGCGCACCAGAATGATGATTCTGAAGACTAATTGCTAGCAGGTCATAAGTAGCGTGGGACGTAAGAAAAAAGGCCGCCCAGTCAGCGGCATTCTGGTGTTGAACAAACCTCTGGGATTAAGTTCAAACCAGGTTTTACAAAAAGTGAAGTGGTTGTTTCAGGCGCAAAAAGCCGGTCATACCGGAGCACTGGACCCACAAGCCAGCGGTGTTTTGCCGATTTGTATGGGCGAAGCCACTAAGTTTTCTCAATTGTTGCTGGATTCCGATAAGGGTTACGAGACAACCGCTAAATTGGGCGAAATTCGTTCGACTGGCGATGCCGAAGGTGAAGTCATAAAAACTGCTGATGTTCCTGAGTTGTCCGGAGAGCAGGTTGAAGAAGTGCTGAGTAACTTTCGCGGTGATGTGGTTCAGGTGCCGCCGATGTTCTCAGCATTGAAGCTCGACGGTAAACCTCTGTACGAACTCGCCCGCAACGGTATGACGGCGGAAGAAGCTCAGGCCATTGCTGAGAAAAAACGCCGTACCATTCAGATTCATGAACTGACATTGAATGATCAGCGCTCTGATGAACTTGATTTGTCGGTGCGTTGTTCCAAGGGGACTTATATTCGAACTCTGGTGGAAGACATTGGTAACGTTCTGGGTTCAGGAGCCTATGTTTCCATGTTACACCGCACACACTCTGGTCCGTATCACTCTGCTCAGATGATTACCTTAGAGCAGCTTGAAGCATTGTTTGAAGCGGGTGGGACCGACGCATTAGACAAATTATTGTTGCCGCCTGAAACTGCGTTGCCAAGCAGCTGGCCAGTGATTGAATTGAGCCGTTCCGAGGCGGAAAAGATCCTGCAGGGACAAGCTGTGAGTACTGGCTTAACCGAAACACCTTCTGTACAATTATGGGCCGCTGAATCCGGGCGGAAGCAGTTGATTGGTATTGGCCGTATCGAACGGGGTGGCATTCGACCACAGCGTTTGTTGCAGGTGAACCTGTTAGCTGACTGAAACGGATACGTCGCAAACGCGACAGCATCCCACTGTTAATGTGCACGGTGGTGATGTATTCGACTGCACATTCATCGGAGTATAGACAGATGGCATTATCTGCTGAAAAGAAAGCTGAGATTGTAAACGAGTACAAAACTGCTGAAGGCGACACGGGTTCTCCTGAAGTACAAGTTGCTCTGCTGACCTTCAATATCAATGATCTGCAAGGTCACTTCAAAGCACACGCTAAAGATCACCACTCTCGTCGTGGTCTGATCCGCATGGTTAACCAGCGTCGTAAGCTGCTGGACTACCTGAAGCGTAAAGATGCAAATCGTTACTTAGAGCTGATCAAGCGTCTGGGTCTGCGTCGCTAAGATCTCGCTTCACAACAAAAGCCCTACGGGGCTTTTGTTGTTTTAGCTAAAAGAATTTTTGTTTGTGTTACAGACTCTAAACTGTTCAGTTCCTGAACAACTGTGGTGCCAACCCCATTTGATCGTGTTGTTGATCAATGGTGGTGCTTCTAACCATTTACCTTTCCGCTTTGTTCCAACGAGCGAATTACAGAAGGGTCAATGCTTAGAAGCACCGGCAGTCGGAACTGGTGAACTTATATTATTAAAGGAAATTTTGAATGAGCACTAAACCAGTTGCTTTAACCAAAACCTTCGAATTTGGTGGCGAAACCGTCACTTTAGAAACCGGCCGTATCGCTCGTCAGGCTGACGGCGCTGTATTGGCTACCATTGGCAAAACTCAGGTGTTGGCAACCGTTGTTGCAGCCAAGAGCACTAAGCCAGGTCAGGACTTCTTCCCGTTGTCTGTGCACTATCAGGAAAAAATGTACGCCGCGGGCCGTATCCCTGGTGGTTACCTGAAACGTGAGGGCCGTCCTTCTGAGAAAGAAACATTAACATCGCGCCTGATCGACCGTCCGATTCGTCCGCTGTTCCCGAACGGCTTTATGAACGAAGTTCAGGTTATCCAGACTGTTGTTGCAGCAGAAAAAGACGTTGATCCGGATATCTGCGCCATGATCGCAACCTCAGCAGCACTGAGTATTTCTGGTATTCCGTTCAACGGTCCTATCGGTGCAGCGCGTGTAGCTTTCTCCGATGACAATGGTTACACCCTGAATCCAACTTACAGCCAGCTTGAAGACTCTCTGCTGGATATGGTTGTAGCAGGTACAAAAGATGCGGTTCTGATGGTTGAATCTGAAGCCGACGAACTGACCGAAGACGAAATGCTGGGTGCGGTGTTGTTTGCCCACAAAGGTTTCCAGTCTGCCATTACTGCCATCAGCGAATGGGCTGAAGAGCTGAAAGTTGAGCAGTGGGACTGGCAGCCGGAAGCACGTGACGAAGCGCTATACAGCGCAGTTAAAGCTGAAGCGGCAGCTGGTATCAGTGAAGCGTATACCATCTCTGATAAGCTGGCTCGCTACGGTCGTATCGACGAAGTTAAAGCCGCAGCTGTTGAAAAACTGGCTGCAGCAGAAGGCGAAGAAGGCTACAGCGCTGATGACATCGCCGCCATGGTTGGCGAGCTGAAGTACGAAGTTGTGCGCCAGCGCGTTATCGACGGTCAGCCTCGTATCGATGGCCGTGATAACGAAACTGTGCGTCCTCTGACCATTGAAACCGGTGCCCTGAACACCGCTCACGGTTCTGCGATTTTTACCCGCGGTGAAACTCAGGCAATCGTTGCTACCACTCTGGGTAGCGCACGTGATGCACAGATGGTTGATTTCCTGCATGGGATGACGACGGATCCGTTCCTGTTCCACTACAACTTCCCTCCATACTCTGTGGGCGAAGCTGGGCGTATGGGCGGTGTTGGCCGTCGTGAAATCGGTCATGGCCGTCTGGCTCGTCGCGGTGTTCAGGCAATGATGCCGGATCAGGAAGAGTTCCCATACACGATCCGTGTGGTATCTGAGATCACTGAATCGAACGGTTCTTCCTCTATGGCTTCCGTATGTGGCGCGTCTCTGTCTTTGATGGACGCCGGTGTTCCACTGAAAGCGCCAGTTGCTGGTATCGCTATGGGTCTGGTTAAAGAAGGTGAGAAGTTCGCTGTTCTGACCGACATCCTGGGCGATGAAGACCACCTGGGTGATATGGACTTTAAAGTGGCCGGTACCGATGAAGGTATCACTGCTTTACAGATGGATATCAAGATTGAGGGTATCACTGAAGAGATCATGGAAATTGCTCTGACTCAGGCTAAGAAAGCCCGTTTCACCATTCTGGAGCAAATGAATGAAGTGATCTCTGAGCCGCGCACAGAGCTGTCAGAGAACGCCCCAACTATGACCAGCATGAAGATCGATTCTGACAAGATTCGTGACGTGATTGGTAAGGGCGGTGCAACCATTCGTGATATCACCGAGAAGACTGGTGCTTCTGTCGATATCGACGATAACGGAAACATCAAGATCTTCGCAGCAGATAAAGCTGGTGCTGATGCAGCACAGAAAATGATCGAAGAGATCACTGCTGAAATCGAAGTTGGTGTGACGTATGAAGGCAAAGTGAGCAAGATCGTTGATTTTGGTGCTTTCATTACGGTATTGCCAGGTAAAGATGGCCTGTTGCATATCTCTCAGATCAGTGAAGAGCGTGTCGAAAATGTCGCTGATCACCTGAGCGAAGGTCAGATGGTCAAAGTTCACGTGATGGACGTTGATCCGAAAGGACGTGTGAAACTGACTATGAAAGGTGTTGAGCAGTAAGCTCCGCATTCTTTAAAGTTCAAAAACGCCGCTGTTGTGATCAATAGCGGCGTTTTTTTATGCCATCAGATAAACCACAGACGCGTTTAAGCCTGGAAAAATGTGTTACAAATTGTGCGTTTTTCACCTTAAAAATATCAGGGTTAATGACAACACTGCAGGCCAACTGTTGCTTTATGGTGAATAAAGGCAGTGCTTTCACCCGTATTTTTGGCTCTATCGAGCTAATAATGAAGTCTAAGGGTGTGCGCTCGCTTGGGGTATGAAATTAGTAGTTCTATCGTACCTGATTGATGTTTGCTGTCTGGGGGGAAGTTCATTTAGTCTTGAATAAAACAAAAATAAGACTTCTACATCATGACTCAGGCAACTCTAACGCTCTTTTTAGTTTTTACGCTGGTATTAACCTATTGGGTCGGCTTTGCTGAACCCGAAGTGGTTGTGCAGGAAGTGAACGTTTCTCAGGAACTTGAGCGTACTGACCTTGCTTCAGTGCGGCGCTCAGCGGTGTCAGAGCCTGGTTTACAATAGCGTGCGTGATGCTCGCCTCATGCCCTAATATCGATAAAACGTCCAAGGGATTTTTCTGACTGCAGGTCCTGGGTTTGCAAGAAGGCTTTACTTTCTCTGGATTGGCCCTGTCGTTGTTGCTGCTGTTCTGCTTGTTGTTGTGCAACAAATTCAAGGTCGCTGATGTCTGCTGGTAGTACCTCTACCTCATTAACGCGCTTGACTGGATTACGTACCGTTTTCTCTGGACGAGGAAGCTCCTGACGAGAATTCATGTCCAGAGCAATCAAACTGTTCTGAGTCGGGCGAAGTGAGGTCATAAGCTGCAGGAGGTCACGTTGTTCAAGTACTATAGCAACGGAGTACTGAGCTGCTCCAGTGGTGTTACAAATCTTTTATGTATGCAAACATCGCCTACATCGCTGCCGCTAAAGTCAGAGAGGCCGGTGTTGGTACATCTGAATGTCATTGAGCGAATGACGACTGGTAACAATTAGATGTCCTGTATCAACGGCTGTCACCTTCAATCCCTCGCCGGTGAAACAGCCATGCAGACAGTAACACACAGGTAAAGTACACCACGTACCCCGCAAAAATTGTGTCACTCAAAAAGTGCCCGCCCTGAACAATTCTGACCAGACTACTGATCACACCTAAGCCGATGCCGAACCAAAACCAGCGTTTGGAACGAAATACCCAAGCCAGAGCCATAAAGAAAAAACCCATCGCCGCGTGTCCGCTAACAAACGATTTACAGCGTTTTTCACAGCTATCCGACACAATGAAAGCCGGGGTGAAGCCACTGCCACCGTTGAACTCCTGAATCTGACGTGGACGGGGACGCTCAAAGCCTTCTTTAAAAACACCGTGAACAATCAGACCCGGACCAATCAACAGAACCAAAAAAAGGAACAGCAAAGGGTTGCGGTGCTGCTTACTGATGCCATTGCGGACGAAGGTCATACCAATACAAATAAGCATGATCGGCAGCAAAAAATGCGGCATATAACGAAACAAAGCGTAAATGGACGTATTGACCGGGTGGTGTTTCAGCGGCCACTGCTGCGTTTCGTGGTCGTAAAAATAATTACTGATTGCCAGATCAATTTCTGGCCATATCAGAAACAAAGCGGCCAGAACGATCAGGCTGATCCAGTCAAAGTGGCGTTTTAACAACATGGTGACTTCCGCGAAAAATATTCAGAACGCGGCAGCTTACCTTGTCATCTCACCGGCGTCATCTTCTATAAAACCGATGAGGTTTGGAGAATTAATCGAGATACGGAGGCTGGGTCTTCCAGCTGCGGGTAGTGCCCAATGCCCGGTAGTTCGTAGATATGATCGGTTTGTACAAGCTGGCGATAACGTTCAACCATATGAGACCCCGAAATTGGATCATCGCTGCCATTGATCAATACCAGAGGTGTGCGGCTGTTGGTCAGTGCACCTACCCAGCGCTCGCGATGTTCACGTCGCTCTTTTATGTAGTGAATCAGTTTGGGCATAACAACCGGTCCCTGGTTATAGGCCATCAACTGCCACAGACCGTCCATCTCTTCGATCGACAAGGGTTTGGCGCATATTTTAGCGAAAGATCGCAGAAAGCGTTGTTTATTTATCACCAACGGAATCAGGAATCCCACTGGCGACAGCATCAGTTTTTGCACAAACAGCGCGCGATGGGTTTCAGGAAACAGTCCACCATTTAATAGGAACATTTGTTGGATGCGATGGTTATTCTGATCTCGTGCGAGTAACTCCTGGGCAACGGTATCGCCATAGTTATGAGCCAAAACGGAATACTCTGTTATCGCCAAATGCTGTAACAGAGCCTGCTGCAGGTTAGCTTGGCAATGAATGCTGTAGTCAGCCTTGGGATTCTTGCTGGAGAAGCCGAAGCCAAGCATGTCGACAGCAACCAGTTGATAGTGCTGTGCCAGCGTATTCCAAACGGGTGACCAGTCCCATGAGGCGCTTGGAAATCCATGAATAAGCAGTAATGTGGGTTTGTCAGCGGAATCGCTTGATGTCCAGTAGCAGAATTTCTCACCATTAAAATCGAAGGTCCGGGCGCTGTTTTGCCACTCCCTAAGGTCTGTCACTTGCATAACGTCAGCTACCTTGATTGTCGGTGTGCAGCTTAAGAGTTGGCAGACGCAGAATGTAAATACTGACTAATAAACCAACGATCGGCAGGATAATTTGTACGGTCATTCTGGGCACAAAAATAAAGGCGGTAGATATCAGTGATACCCACATCAGGATCAGAGTGTAGATTTTTGCTTTAACGGGCAGGCCTTTGCCATCGAGGTAGTAAAGCAGGTATTTACCCAGGCGTGGATGTGATACCAACCAGTTATAAAAGCGTGGAGATGTGCGTAAAAAACAAGCCGCTGCAACTAAGAGAAACGGTGTGGTCGGCAGAACCGGGAGAAAAATACCAATAAAACCGAGGAACACACTGATCCAACCGAGCCCGAGTACCAGTAGTCTCAGTACGGGCTGGTTGATGCGTTTTGTTGATTTAGCAGAAGTCTCGGACGTTTTGCTCTCGGTCACTGTAGTCGAACCCGATATTGATAACTGAACTCGGGTTCCAGCGTATCGAATTTCGGTTTAAATGTCCCACTAAAGCTCATTCGGATTGTTCGGACCTGAGAATCAAAACCTGCGTTGGGTATCACAGAGTTTCCGGCAGCATTCAGGTAAGTCACAGTAACCCCAGCAATGTTAAGACCGCTGGCATTGTTACCAGCACCATCGGTGAGGCTTAAAGAACCGGTTTGCAGTTCACTACCAGTATCAATCGCTTGCTCCAGTACGGTGGTATTAAGGTCACTGCTGATGTTGCCAAGATTTTTCGCAACCACGGTGTAGTTAATTACTGCACCAGGAATCGCTTTAAAGTTTGAACTATTAATCGGGTCGCTGATCACCACCAGTTCTGACGATAATTCAATATTCTGGTCAGCCACACAGTTAAAGAACTGGCTCGCAGGGATCACCGAATAATTGCTATCGCCGGGTCTGCGCCAATACGCACGGAAACTATCGCCTCCGCTGTTTTCCTGATGACGGAACCTGAAACGGAAGAAACCCTGAGCGAAACCTGTATTAATAATCGTCGCAGGACTATTGGTTTGTGGATTATTGATGGCGCCATGGCCGCCATACCAGGCTGCAATATGCTCAACATTCGCAGAGTCCACCAATGTCAGTTCAACCGCATCATCACCATCGACGGCAAAACGATAGTCGCCATCGGAATCTAAACGGATATAGCCGTCAAAAACGGTCAGATAACGTTCGTCACTGCCAAATGGGTTTGCAGAGCCATTCACCTGGCTGAACAGTGTGTAGCCATACAAGGTTTGACCTTTGGCATAGCTGCTTTCAAGAGTATCAAACTCCGCTTTGTTGTCGGCAAAGCCATTCCCATCCGGGTTACCCTGAGTATTAAAAAAGCCGGTGATCAGACCCGGTTGAGTCGAACAGCCACCCGCCAGGCCTGAAGGTAAGTTTAAGGCGCGTATAGCAAGGCTGATTGCCCTGGTGTTGTTATTCAAATCGGCGTCGTATTGTAAACCAGTGACCGTCGCTGAGAGTGTTACCGGGCTTGGTGCCGTAGAGGTCGGAACCAGGTTCAACGTTATGTCGGGAAAGAAAGCGCCGGAAGCAACAACCGTCGAGTACGTACAATTTAATGTGTTGCCGGTACTCCCCGGACAACTCCAGCCATTCAGGGTGCTGGAATCGAGGTTGAGATTACCCGGCAATGTAATGTCCAGGCGGGTATCAGCCAGGGTTGATTTATCGCCGTTGTTGCGCACCTTATAGGTCACTGCACGAGGACTTGCTTCCACCCAGAGGTCTGGTGCTTGGCTGTTATTACTACCGCTGCCAAACGCCATCAATTCAAGCTCAGCACGGCATACGGTATGAGCGCCAAAAATGATATTGGTTTGAACCGGACAAGCAGCTGAGCGGATATCGATATTGCTGGTGGTGAACGTCTGCCATGAGCCACCGGGCTTCCTGAACTGCACGGTGATGCCGCCATCACAACAGCCTTCGAAACCCAATACCTCGAGCTTATGATATCCCGCAGCGAGGTTAATACCACCTTCCAGTACATCGCTGTTTGACCAGTTGTTGGCCCACCACAGATCATCAGTCCATTGCTCTTCTAATGGTGTGCCATCAACAAATAAACCGCCGCCACGGCCGAAGTCTGAACCATAACGAAATTCCCAGAACCCAGCTTCACCGGGCTTAACTTCAAAGTAGCTTTCAGAGCGGGCACCAAAATTATCCCGACGCTGGCTGGGAGAGAACTGATTGCGGTTGGTAATGCCGGTAAAGTCGGTGATAAATTTACAGCCATACCCCGTTACACCATCAGCAGCGGATTCAAAGGCGTTTACCGCTTGTGCGTAATTGGCTGGATTAGCGTTGGTTTTGCGGGTATGAAAACGAATGCCAGGGTAGGTAAAGACTGGTGGTGCCTGGATAATTGGTTGAGCATTCTGATTGCCGTAATACAGATAAAGGGTTCGGTTACCGGGTGATAGCGAAGAAAAGCGCACCCAGATAGATGCTGTCTCTGAGCTAGGGTCCCATTGGTCGATCCAGAAATCCAGAGCAGTACTGTCATCGCTGTCGAAAACGCGTAAGTCCTTACCATCATTGCTCCAATCATACCCATTGAATAAGTCGCTGCCGGTTATGTTGATGCGAACCTGATAATTATTAGGAACGCTGGCGGAGGTGTTCACGGTTACCTGGGTCTTGAACGGCCAGCGGCAATCCAGCGCTGCAGCAGCGGGAAAAGAAAACAACAACAAACAGATTACAAACCAACGCATATCAGTCTCCACGATAGGCGTACCAGTTTACTGAATCGGACTTGGGACTCCTAATCACTGAATAGTCAAAACTGCGTTAAATCAGAGAATTAATCAGATTTTACAATCGACGAGCAAACCGGCGACGGTATTCTGTCGGGGTAAGACCGGTTTTCTTACGGAACAGGCGACGGAAAGAGCTGGCATCTTCATAGCCAACGTCATTCATCACTACATCAACGGTGCGTTCTGTTTCTTCTAAAAGTTTTTGTGCCCCTTCGATGCGCAAAGACTGAACGTAGGTATTCGGCGGCATTTCCAGAGCGGCGTTAAAGCGCCGGATTAAGGTGCGTTTCGAGACACTGAAGCGCTCCGCCAGCTGCTCTACGGTGAATTGCTCGGCGTAGTTCTGTTCCAGCCAGCTTTGTGCTTCACGCACCAAATCGTCTTTATGCGGTTTGGATAAACGCATCAGGGAATACGACAGTTGGGTGTCGCGACGGTAATCAATTACAAAGGCTTTGGCGGTTTGAATCGCAGCCTCAAAGCCAATCTGGCGCTCAATAATGTGCAGCCCGAGATCAAACCAGGCCAGTCCACCGCCGGCACAATAGATATTATCGGAGCGGGTAATCAGTTGGTCGGCTTTTAACTCTATCTGCGGATAACACTGCTGAAATTGCTCTTTAAAGCCCCAGTGAGTCGTGGCTGTTTTCTCATCAAGAATGCCAGATTCAGCCAACAGGAAGTTACCGGTGCAGTTGCCGGCAATGGTCCAGCCTTGTTGATTGGCACGTTGCAGTAAGGCTTGCAGCTCAGGCGTATGCTGAACAACCTCTTCAATCGGTCCTCCGATGGTTGGAATAACAATAGCATCAGCTTCAGTAATCTCATCGAAGCTCATATGCGCGCCAATCTGCAGGCCATTGATGCATTGGATCGGACCGCCGTCTTTACTGGCTATTGTTACATTAAAGGCTTTTTCCGGCTGCTGCCCCTGAATCAGATTCCAGGTAACGCCAGCAAGACCAAATAAATCGGTTACACCGGTTATGGCGGAGGCAAGGGCTTTATCAAATCCTGCGACAACAATGTTCAGCATGGCACTCTAACGTTACTTAATCGGTTGTTTGCTCTGGCCACTCAATCAGGCGTTGTGGCACAAATTACTTGCATGGAGGCATAATGAACCTATTGGTGTGTCTTAACAAGCATTATTGGTGGGATATGTGTCATTCTGGGCGTCCTGTTGGTATATTTCAGGCACAAAAAAGCCAGCGTTATGCTGGCTTTCCTTCTGGCTATCCGCGCTTTTAGCTTGCTTCAGCAAACTCACACACAGGCATTTTGTTTGAATGCTCACGGATCACTTGCTTCGCACTCTGACCGCAGCAACCACAGTCGGTGCCTACGCCCATTTTCTGGCGAATTTGTGCATAGCTATCACCGTTTTCAACAGCTTGCTGAATCTGCTGTTGAGTGATGCCTTTGCATAAACAAACGTACATTGTTGTCTCAACCTTGATGAAAATCTGAATGAGAATGAATATAAGTTGGACTTTAATCTTAATGCGATGAGTTTTCAATAAGTTTGTATTCTCATTTGTAACCAGATTCTCAAATGTCAGGAAATACATATACAGTCTTCCTCTGGCAGAAAGTCGCATCCTGATCGTGCCTCATGTAACATGTTGCCTCTTTTTTGTCGGCCAACTTCATTAAGCAATTGCGGCTTAAACAATCGGGTTGGTGATGACAGTCCCTGATAGATAGCAGCTATAGAAAGAAGCGAGACAAAGCCTTGGAAATCAACCCTATTGTCGAACAGATTAAAGACCTTCAAGCGCGTACAGACGTGCTTAGGGGGTACCTTTGACTACGCTACCAAAACCGAGCGTTTGGAAGAGGTAGAACAGGAACTGGCACAGCCAGATGTCTGGGATGACCCGGACCGCGCACAAGAGCTGGGTAAAGAACGTTCTTCGCTGGAAGCAGTAGTTAAAACCATCGACGATCTGAACACCGGGCTGGCTGATAGCCGTGATCTGTTGGATATGGCGGTGGAAGAAGATGACGAAGGTACGGTTGATGACGTTCGTGAAGAACTGAACGGCTTGCAAGCTCAGTTAGAAACGCTGGAATTCCGCCGCATGTTCTCTGGTGAGCTGGATGAAAATAACTGCTATGTGGAAATCCAGTCAGGCTCCGGTGGTACCGAAGCGCAGGACTGGGCCAATATGATGCTGCGTATGTACTTACGCTGGATTGAAGCTCACGGCTTTAAAGGTGAGTTGATGGAAGTGTCCGAAGGTGAAGTCGCTGGTATTAAAGGCGCCACTATTCGGGTTGAAGGCGAATACGCTTATGGCTGGTTGCGAACTGAAACCGGTGTTCACCGTTTGGTGCGTAAATCACCATTCGATTCTGGTAACCGTCGTCACACGTCTTTTTCTTCTGTGTTTGTGTCGCCGGAGGTGGATGACAACATCGACATCGAAATTAATCCGGCGGATTTACGGATCGACGTATACCGTGCTTCTGGTGCGGGTGGTCAGCACGTTAACCGGACAGAATCTGCGGTACGTATTACTCACTTACCAACCAATATCGTCACTCAGTGTCAGAATGACCGCTCTCAGCATAAGAACAAAGATCAGGCAATGAAGCAGTTAAAAGCTAAGTTGTATGAGCACGAGCTTCAGAAGCGTAATGCAGAATCGCAGGCTCTGGAAGATTCAAAAGCGGATATCGGTTGGGGCAGCCAGATCCGTTCTTATGTATTGGACGACGCTCGCATTAAAGATTTGCGTACTGGTATAGAAAACCGCAATACACAGGCGGTATTGGACGGTGATCTAGATGCCTTTATTGAAGCTAGCTTGAAGCAAGGCCTGTAATTAAGGGCTGCAAACGTAGCTAATAGAACAATGAGTATTTCAAAAACTTTTTTAAAGCAGCAATCCATATTGCTGCTCATAAAAATAGTATCTGAAGACTTTAAAGAATTCGGCAAAGATTAGAATTTGGAATCAGAAATGACAGATCAGAACACTCCAGCGCCTGCGGCTGAAGCACAAAGTGCAGATGAAAATAAGTTAATTGCCGAGCGTCGTCAGAAGCTTGAGCAAATGCGTGATGGTTGTAATGCCAACGGTCACCGCAATGATTTTAAACGTGAAAATCTGGCAAGCGATTTAAAAGCGGAATATGGCGAAAAGTCGAAAGAAGAATTAGCCGAAGCGGGCATTAAAGTTTCCGTTGCGGGTCGTGTAATGGGTAAGCGCGGTCCATTCGTAGGTTTTCAGGACAGTACCTCCCGTTTGCAGGTTTACATGGGTAAACAGCTGCAAAAAGAAAGCGATGCCTGGCAGAAGCTGGATATTGGCGACATTATTGGTGCATCCGGTACGCTGCAATTATCCGGTAAAGGCGAGCTGTACGTTGAAGTCGATAGCGTTGAAGGTTTCACCATTCTGACAAAATCTCTGCGTCCACTGCCGGACAAATTCCACGGTCTGGCTGACCAGGAAATGAAATATCGTCAGCGTTACGTGGATCTGATCATTAATGAAGATACCCGTAACACCTTTATGATCCGCTCCAAGGTAATCGAAACCATGCGTTTCTACCTGTCACAGCGTGGTTATATCGAAGCAGAAACGCCAATGCTGCAAACCATTCCGGGTGGTGCAACGGCTAAGCCATTTGAAACACACCACAATGCACTGGGCATTGATATGTTCCTGCGTATTGCACCAGAACTGTATCTGAAGCGTCTGGTTGTGGGTGGTTTCGATAAAGTGTTCGAAATTAACCGTAACTTCCGTAACGAAGGTCTGAGCACGCGCCACAATCCGGAATTCACCATGATTGAATTCTACCAGGCGTACGCGACTTACCACGACCTGATGGACCTGACCGAGGATATGCTGCGTACCATCGCAGAAACCGTTCTGGGTACCACCACCATTAAATACGGTGAATCTGAATACGACTTCGCTCAGCCATTCCAGCGTATGACCATGGTGGAAGCGATTCTGAAATATTGCCCGGACTTCGATCAGGCGGTATTTGCCAATCCGGAAGAAAACTTCGAGCAGTTAAAAGCGTACGCCAAACAAGTGGGTGTGCCGGATTCTCCGAAGCAGGCAGCCTGGGGCCCGGGTAAATATATCTGCGAAATCTTCGAAGAAACCGCAGAAGAAAAATTGGATCAGCCGACCTTTATTACCGAATACCCATGGGAAGTATCGCCACTGGCACGTCGTAATGACGACAACCCATTTGTGACTGATCGCTTCGAATTCTTCGTTGGCGGCCGTGAGCTGGCTAATGGCTTTTCAGAGCTGAATGACGCTGAAGACCAAGCGGCACGTTTCCGTAAGCAAGTGGAAGAAAAAGACGCCGGTGACGACGAAGCGATGCACTTCGACGACGACTATATTCGTGCGCTGGAGTACGGTATGCCACCAACAGCGGGTCAGGGTATTGGTATCGACCGTCTGGTGATGTTATTCACTGACAGTCATACCATTAAAGATGTGATTCTGTTCCCGCATATGAAGCCGCTGGCTGACTGAACCTAATTAACTTGCTACTACTTCGTACTAGCTGCCTCATTAACGATTCAGTTGAACTGATTGTTGAGTGAAATTAAAGAAAAACAGGTAGCTTAGCTGCCTGTTTTTTTATCCGATTTTTATAAAGGATTTTAAGATGGGCAAACCGGGCGAACTTCATCCTTCCTGGCAGCAGGTGCTTGGCCATGAGCTGCAGCAACCCTATATGAATAACCTGCGCGAGTTTCTTCGCACTGAGAAGCAAGCGGGTAAAGAAATCTATCCCCCTGGCCCGCTGATCTTTAATGCCTTTAACCATACACCGTTTGATCAGGTAAGGGTGGTGATTATTGGCCAGGACCCGTATCACGGCCCGGGTCAGGCAATGGGCTTAAGTTTTTCCGTACCGGATGGTGTTAAGGTGCCGCCGTCATTGGTAAACATCTACAAAGAGTTAAACGCCGATCTCGGCATTCAGATGTCGGGTACGGGTGACTTGACGCCCTGGGCTGATCAGGGTGTTTTACTGTTGAACGCGACGTTAACCGTTGAGGCAACCAAAGCCGGTTCTCACCAGAAGAAGGGTTGGGAAGAGTTTACCGATGCGACGATTAAAGCGTTGAATGAGCAGCGCAGTGGTTTGGTATTTGTTTTATGGGGCAGTTATGCCCAAAAGAAAGGTGCGGTAATTGATCAGAGCAAACATATGGTGTTGAAGTCGGTGCATCCATCGCCTTTGTCGGCTCATCGTGGTTTTTTTGGTCAGCGTCAGTTCTCAACCATTAATCAGTTTTTAATGGATCAGGGTCAGCCACCGATTAACTGGCAGCTGTAGAATCTCAGATTATTCCCTATTCGACGAAACCTGAATTTTTCAGATTTAAGCGATAAAGCCTCAAAAAATGAACTAGATAGGCTTGCGCGCATAGAACTGATACATAGCTGCAAACAGCTCTGGCTTTTGATGTTCCACCTCGCCCCATTGTTCCAGAGTCAGCTGATGGCCAGCTTTATTAAATAGCTGCTGCGCCAGTTGTTCGCTTTCGCCTTGTGGAATCATTCCGATAAATTCCAGTTCGGCGTTATCAAGTAACTGCTGAAGCTGTGCACAGTTATACGTGTGTTCCTGCTGGTGGAATAATAAATCCCGACATGCACTCAAACTGTAAAAATCAGCTGAATTAAAGATATCAGACCAGTCACCCGTCAGAGAGCCTTGTAGCATCGCCTCGCGAATCAAACGCATATCATGCGCTTCGGTTGGCATATTTTGCTCAAGGTCATTTCGGAGTTTAATAATATTCGCGCGTGCGGCTGTACTGTATAAGGCAATTTTAATCAGGCCATTACCTTTAAGCTGTTTCACTAATGCGTTTAAGCCTGTTTGAGGATCTTGCATATGGTGCAGAACACCAGAGCATTCAATCACATCAAACTGTTGTCCAAGACGCTCAGCCAGTAGAATATCACCCTGAATAAAATCGATATTCTCAACCTGATACTGATCCGCTTTCATTTGTGCGTAAGCCAGCGCCTGATGACTCAGATCCAATGCGGTAATTTCCATATGATGAAAATAGCGTGCTAAACGCAGAGCGTGCCTACCCGTACCGCTGCCGGCAACCAAGGCACGGATTGGTGATGGTTGTTGTCGAGCGGTAACTTTCGTGGGGAATAAATTAGCCACGGCCTGCCAATAACTGCTGGGTTGGCTATAACCAATATCACTCCAGCGGGGATATGGGTTGTTGTTGTATTGATTGGCAACCTTTTCCGAAACCTGATTATTCGTATTACCAAAGCTGGTTAGGTGATGTTGTTTGGCTTGCAGTGACTGGGCTTCCACCAGTGCTTTTTCGATCAAGTCGCCCAGGGGGATAGGCCAGGCTAGCGCTTCGTGGTCGAGCACATCAGCAAATTTACATTGTTGCGGCACCCGGTACATAAATAGCAATAATAAAATCGGATAAAGATCCTGATTGCTTAGCTCTGGCATTTTAATCATGCGGTCAACCAGGTGGTGTAACTGGTCTGCCAGCTTGCTCTCTTGCTCTGTTTGATACCAAACAGATTCATTAAGAAATGTCTGATGACCGATGGCGCTGACCAGCGGAACTAAATCACTGGTAATCGATAATTGTGCGGCACTGGAGATAAATACACTCTGGCGCAGAGTGATTAGCAGGCGCTCAAGAATCGGATCGCAAAAATAGAACTTTTCCAGGCAGGTGAGGAGTAGCGGATCACTTGCCAGTGTTTCCAACTCCAACGGACTACCGGCTTCTGACAGTTGAAGTTTATGTTTTAGTAAACTGCTCGCAAGTGGTCTCAGTTGCGAATAATCCACATCATGGAAATCCAGATAGCGCAATAAATCCTGTTCAAGCTCATCCGAATAAAAGTCGGCGGTTAACTTTTCTGCCGCGGAAAACAGCCCAGACTTGACTTGAGGGTCTTTAGCCTGAGTTTTAATCAGTTCGCGGTAATATTGGAATGCTTGCAGGTAATCCTGCTGCACTAAAGCGATATGGGCGAGGTAATTACCAGCTTTGGTCGCAACCCGGGATATCCGATAAGCTTTGCTGAAGTAGGTTTGCGCTTGTTCCAGATCCTGCTCCGCCAGAGCAACATGACCCGCGCTATACAGCAGATTAATGCTATCGGGTTTTTGCGACAGACCCAGGCTTACCCAGCGCCAGGCGAGGTCCGTATTACGCCGCTGTAATTCAATTCGGCAAAGCAGGTTCAGTCCGGGCGCATAATTCGGCTTTATCTGCCAGGCTTGTTCAGCCAGCTGAGCCGCATCGGCGAGCAATAAGTGGTTATCCTGCTCAAGTGCGTCCTGATAAAAGCGGCTGGCCAGCTGATATAAATCCTGGTGCTGATTGCCTGTCTGTTGTACTTCTCTGAGGTTCAGTTGTGCAGTTGCCATGGTGTCGCCTCGAACTGTTACCGCTCGTTGGGTAAATTTTTTCTATTGCTGTTCGCTAAGCAGGCTGTGTGCCAATTTTTAAGTTACTGAAATATATAGAAAAAATCGTAATTCAAACGTGTGGTAGCGGAAACTTTCGGATGCTGAGGGTAAGCGCTTGCCGCTTTGCCGCTAAAGAATTCACAGCGGATTGCATCGGCCTGCAACATTTTTCCTAAAGATTTCCGGATATGTGCCGTCAAACTGAAGACGAGACATTAATTCAGGAGACAGCTCTATGTACAACTCAGGTGCTAAGCAGTATCAGCAGGTAAACCGAACGTCGGAAGTGCTGGATGCGGATCCTCATCGTCTTATTCAGTTGTTAATGGATGCAGCGCTGACCCGTATGTCTCAGGCGAAGGGCGCCATTGATCGCAATGAAATGGATATTAAAGCCAACCTGTTAGGCCGGGTTATGGAAATTATCCAGACTCTGCAAGACAGCCTGGATCATTCTCAGGGCGGTGATATCTCGACAAACTTTGAGCGTTTGTATGCTTATATGAATCGACGCTTATTAGAGGCGAGCAGTCTCAACGACGTTGATATGATCGATGAAGTCATGTCGCTGATGCTTGAAATTAAGCAAGGGTGGGATGGAATTCGCCAGGAATACCTGGATACTCTGAATAAACACAGTTCCGCATCTGAAACGGATTCTGAGTCTCGTCTTGCCAGTCAGGTAACTGTCTGAATTTTCTCCCGAATTTTTGCATCATTATAAATAAGACTCTAAGTACTTATTTTTCTTCGTGATTCTGTTGTTGTCGTCTTGTCTTTGGGCGACAACTTCAGCTATAAATGACCCAAGTCTTATGACTGAAATTAAAAACAAGAAAACAACGTCAGAAGTTTGACTTCTCTGTGGTTTGATACTTAACTGCAGCAACCGTTGTCAAACAATCGACGCTAGCAATGCTTCGTTAGCGTCATTTTGGGAAGGAAAAGGCTGGTCGCCATGTGGAGAGAAATTAAGGTTCTGTTGATCGATGATGATGAACAGCGACGTCACGATCTGAAGGTCATTCTGGACTTCCTTGGGGAAGAGGCCATTGTGGCTCAGCCCAGCGATTGGCGCAGAGAAATTGAAGGTAAAGTAGAGGACAGCACGGAAATCAGTGCTGTTTTATTAGGTGACAGCAAAAGTATTCCTGTTGCCGATGTGATTGAAGCGTTGCTGACCTGGGACAAAGGTATTCCTATCTTATCAATAGGCACGGCGGTTCAGTCAGAATCTTTGCCTGAGAATATTCGCCGTGCTTTGTTAGCTTCGGTAGAGATGCCACCGAGTTACAATAAGCTATTAGATAGCTTGCATCGTTGTCAGGTGTACCGAGAGCAATATACTCACAATCGCAGTCGCGGTGAGCGCCGTGAAGTCCAGTTATTCCGAAGCCTGGTTGGTACCAGTCGTCAAATTCAGCACGTTCGCGAATTGATCATGCAGGTAGCGGATAAAGACGTTAGTGTCATGATTCAGGGTGACTCAGGTACAGGTAAAGAGGTTGTCGCACGTAATCTGCACTATCACTCTCACCGGCGTAATAAGCCATTTGTGCCGGTTAACTGCGGTGCCATTCCCGCGGAATTGTTAGAGAGCGAACTGTTCGGACATGAAAAGGGCGCTTTCACCGGTGCTATTAACAGCCGTCCCGGGCGCTTTGAAATGGCAGAAGGCGGCACATTATTCCTCGATGAAATTGGCGATATGCCGTTAAATATGCAGGTTAAAATTCTGCGTGTTTTACAAGAGCATACGTTTGAGCGGGTTGGTAGCAATAAAACGTTAAATGCTAATGTCCGTATTATTGCCGCAACGCATAAAAATCTGGAGAAGATGATTGAGGACGGTACTTTCCGTGAAGATTTGTATTATCGCCTCAATGTTTTCCCGATCGATATGCCGTCATTACGTGAGCGTGTTGAAGATCTACCGCTACTCCTGAATGAGCTGGTATCGCGTCTTGAAAACGAGAAGCGCGGCTCGATTCGTTTTAACTCCGCCGCCATTATGTCTCTTTGTCGCCATGACTGGCATGGTAACGTCCGTGAATTGGCGAATCTGGTTGAGCGTCTGGCTATATTGCATCCATACGGTGTCGTTGGTGTTAATGAGCTGCCAAAGAAATTCCGTCATGTTGATGAGGGTGATGAAGGTTTCTCCGTGCCTGCGGTTGCTGACGTAACCCAGACTGAAAATGGTTTGGCTGGCATCGACTCTCCGGCGCTATTACCGGTTAACGGTCTGGATCTGAAAGAGTATCTGTCAGATCTCGAGTGCTCTTTGATTCAACAAGCTCTTGACGATGCGAGTGGTGTTGTTGCCCGCGCGGCTGAAAAGCTGAATATCCGGCGCACGACATTGGTAGAGAAGATGCGTAAGTACAATATCTCCCGCAAAGAAAAAGACATTGCCTGATGTTTTCTTTCTAAAGCGACCTTCGAAAAAGCCGGTTAATTCCGGCTTTTTTGTGTCCGAATGCTGTCTGAATTAATTATTTGACGCTAAACCTTTCGATTGGCGTAAAAAATACGGCACGCTAATTGCTGCCTCTCGACTATGGCAAATTTTCTGTCGGATAACCGACAACCTGTGAGGAGTAAGTATGGCGAATGCAGCTTTGCGCCAGGACACTGACGTTATTCCGTTGGGAGAACCTCAGCTTGATCGTGCTGAATTAAAGCAGGCGTTTACTCTGTTTAATCAGATGTCGCAGCAACTGACAGACTCTTACGCCTTCCTTGAAGACAAGGTCGAGCAATTGAGTGGCGAGTTGGCGAATGTTTCTGCGCAGCGTATGCATGAGCTGGCCGAAAAGGAGCAATTGGCCGATCGTTTGGAGAGTCTCTTGCAGCTTCTTCCGGCCGGTGTGTTGGTATTGGATGAGAACGGTTTTGTGACTCAGGCTAATCCGGCAGCAGATGATCTTCTGCTGAAATCCAGTAAAAAGGCATCGCTCATCGGGCAGCGTTGGGTGCATTTAATTCAGCAGTGTTTTAAGCCTCAGAGTGACGATGGGCATGAGATCTCTTTGGTTGACGGTCGCAAGGTGAACTTGCGCATTGCAGCCATGGCAAATGATTGCGGGCAATTAATTGCGTTAACAGATATGACCGAAACCCGGGCGCTACAGTCTCAATTGAGTCAGCATGAGCGTCTTTCTGCGATGGGAAAAATGGTCGCTTCACTGGCGCATCAAATTCGAACGCCGCTGGCTGCAGCGACTTTATATGCTGGGCATCTGGGCTCTGACACCTTGCAACCTGATATGCGTGTTCGTTTTGCCGGGAAGTTACAGGAGCGTCTGCAACATCTTGAAAATCAGGTTCGCGATATGCTGATTTTTGCTCGTGGTGAGGCTCCATTGAATGACGAAATTTCCGTTGACGAACTGATTGAAGGCCTTAATTCGGCGATGGAAATTCAGCTGCAACAGTTCCAGGCCAGCTGCACGATAGATAATCAGGCCACTGGTTCTCTGTTCGTTTGCAACAAAGATGCCCTGATCAGCAGCCTGATGAATTTGGTAAATAATTCGCTCGAATCTGGCGAATACCCAATTGAAATTCTGATACGCATCACACGTTGTCGGCAAGGATTGCATATTCAGGTCATGGACAATGGTTCTGGCTTAAATGAATCGCAGAAGCAACAAATGATGGAGCCCTTTTATACCACCAAGAGCAACGGTACCGGTTTGGGTCTGGCCGTGGTTCAGGCGGTTGTGCATGCGCACAAAGGTGAGTTCCGGCTTGCAGACAGCGAGCTGGGTGGTTTGTCGGCTGAATTATCCATTCCGGTCGTTCGGGGATTACACGCTTAGGTCGTGGAGGAGAAATAATATGCGAATTTTAGTGGTAGAAGATGATCCTCGTTTGCGCGAAGCGATTGTGGATACGTTGATGCTTAAAGGACACGATGTATCCGAAGCACCAAACGGTATTGAAGCGCTTGCTGTATTGACCAACCAGGAAGTTGACCTGGTGTTGTCTGATATCAATATGCCTGGTATGGATGGCCTTGAACTTTTGGATAAGGTGAAACAGGCGCATCCATGGCTGCCCATCGTGTTAATGACGGCGTATGGCGACGTGGGGCAGGCAGTTAAAGCGATGCAGCGCGGCGCTAACGATTATTTGATGAAGCCCTTTGAGTTGGCGGAGTTGGATGCATTGTTAAAACCATTCAGCGGCGAAGGCGACCAGACCGATGACTCTGAGCCGGTTTGTGAGGCATTGGCGTCACAGCAATTATTTCAGCTGGCTCAGCGAGTCGCTCAAACAGATTCGACCGTATTGATCAGTGGCGAAAGTGGTACCGGAAAAGAAGTACTGGCACGGTTTATTCATCAGAATTCTGAGCGCAAAAAACAGCCCTTTATTGCCATTAATTGTGCCGCTATCCCGGAAAATATGTTGGAAGCCATGCTGTTTGGTTATGAGAAAGGCGCATTTACCGGGGCATACAGTGCCAGTGCCGGTAAGTTTGAGCAGGCTGATGGCGGCACTATTTTACTCGATGAAATTACTGAAATGGATTTGGGTCTGCAGGCAAAGCTGTTGCGCGTTATTCAGGAGCGGCAGGTCGAGCGATTAGGCGGTAAAAAAACCATTGATCTGGACGTCCGGATTATTGCTACCACGAACCGTGAACTGGCGGATTACGTGGCGGAAGGAAATTTTCGCGAAGATTTATACTACCGGTTAAGCGTTTTCCCATTGCAGTGGCTGCCGTTGCGTGAGCGTCAGGACGATATCTTGCCACTGGCGCGTCGTTTATTGGCGCATCATGCGGGGAAAATGAAGCGGCCAATGCCTCAGTTGCTCGCAGACGCAGAGCAAAAGCTATTATCTCACCCATGGCCGGGTAATGTTCGTGAGCTGGACAATACCATGCAGAGGGCATTAATCGTTCAGTCTGGACCGCAGCTGTTTGCGAACGATTTTATTCTGACGCCGGTACCTAAAAACCGCCAGCTTCAACCCACCGCACCGGTGGAAGTAATGACGGTGAATGACGGTGAGTTAGGCAATGATTTAAAACATCGGGAAGTGGAACTGATTGTGAAGGCGCTGAAAGAGGAGCCGAGTCGTAAAGACGCTGCAGATCGATTGGGTATCAGCCCAAGAACCCTGCGTTATAAAGTGGCTAAGTTACGTGAGGACGGCATTGATGTTGAATCGATGCTAACGGCATAATCTGAGAAATTTTCTGATCAGCAATCAGCCGGCATTCGCCGGCTTTTTTGTGTCTGTGATTTGGGATCATCACGCCAACGGAAGTTTACTAGAACTTGGCAAGCTGTTTGCAAAGTAGGATGAATAGTTGAAAAAATGACGCCTCTACTAGAGAAATGCGTCAGTAAACGGTTTGGCTCACCAGAGGCCTGTGAGGTAGAAAAAATGGTTAATAATCGCGTAGATGTAAATGCCGTATTAATGCAAATGCGTCAGGTTAAGGATCAGATCCGTTCGAATCACGACAACCCGGCAAGCCAGATCGATAAGCTGCGGCCACAGCAAGTTCAGGACGCCACTGAGTCTGCTCGTGGTGACAATACCGTCCCGGATTTTCAGGCGATGCTGAAAAATGCGGTGGATACCGTTAACAGCAATCAAAAAACCTCCAGTGACCTTCAGAAACGTTTTGAGATGGGCGACCCGAGTGTGGACCTTCCTGAAGTGATGGTTGCGATGCAAAAGTCGTCAGTTTCTTTTCAGGCAATGACACAAGTGCGTAATAAGCTGGTTGAAGCTTATAAAGACGTTATGAATATGCCGGTGTAAGCAGGTTTAAATCATGGAAAACGCACCCGTTCAACAAGCCAGTGTTGCCGAACAGCAGCAAGCCAATGATCCGGATTTACCGGCGCAGACTGGGGCACCCAATTCAGATGAAGGAGCGCATCCTGTTCTGGCTGGCTTTAACCGTTTAACCATTGTCCGCCAGGCAGGTGTTATTGCGGGTATTGCGCTGGTGGTTGCGTTGGCTATCGCTATTATGATCTGGTCGCAAGACCCAACCTATAAACCATTAATCACTCGCTTGCAGGATCACAACGCTCAGGAAATTGTCGAAGTATTACAACGCGAGGGCATTCCATTTGAGATTGATCCCGGTTCACAAATACTAATGGTTCAAGCTGGTGACTTGCATCAGGCACGGATGGCGCTGGCCTCAGCCAGTCTTATTGACGATAAAACCGTAGGCCTGGAAGTGCTTGATAAAGACAGTACTCTGGGAACCAGCCAATTTATTGAGAATGCGCGCTATCGCCGTGGCCTGGAGGGTGAGCTGGCACGGACCATCACTGCAGTAAAACCGGTGCGTAATGCCAGGGTGCATCTGGCGTTACCAAAACAATCAGTATTTGTTCGCGATCAACGTAAACCAAGAGCGTCCGTTTTTATCGAGGTATACCCGGGGCGGGGCTTATCGAAGCAGCAAGTTGAGGCGATCGTTAACCTGGTTGCTTCCAGTGTTGCTGCAATGGATAAAACTGATGTTTCCGTTGTTGATCAGCACGGTAATTTATTATCTAAAGAAGATGAGCAGACCGGTGAAATTCTGGCAACAAAACAGCTGGAATATACTGAAAAGGTAGAGAACTCTATTAACCAGGCGGTGAATAACATTTTACGTCCGGTATTGGGAACGGAAAATTACAAAGCTGAAGTATCGGCTGATGTAGACTTTACTGTGCAGGAACAAACGGAAGAATTGTATAACCCTGATTTGATTGCACTGCGCAGTGAACAATTAATCGACGAGGAAAACGCGGGTAAACAAAACGGTGGTATACCGGGAGCGTTGTCTAATCAACCGCCAGTGGATGCCGCGGCTCCTGAACAGGCGGCCGGCGGAGCGGGTGCTGGTGGCGCTGTTAACCGTCGCTCTGAAGCAACCCGTAATTATGAGGTTGATCGTACTCTGAGCTTTAAACAGCATCAGGTTGGTCGTATCCGACGCTTAACCGTTGCCGTTGTGGTAAATGATCGTGAAGCCCTGAATGCCGATGGTGACACCGTTTATGTTCCATGGCAGGAAGCCGATCTGCAGCGCCTTGAAGTATTGGTGAAGGATGCGGTTGGCTTTAATGCAGCACGGGGCGACAGCGTAAACGTGGTTAATTCAGCCTTTGTAGGAGGTGGTGAATTATCACTCGGTGATCCGGATTTTTGGACACAGCCATGGTTCTGGGAAATCATGAAACAAATTCTGGCCGGGTTCTTTATTCTGGTGCTGATTTTCGGTGTGATCCGGCCAACGATTAAGAGTATTGCTAATCGCGGTAAAGAAGAAGAGCAGCTCAGCTTGCTGGAAGAACTGGAAGATGCTGAAGCTGGCCTCGATGAAGAAAAAGTTACTTTGTCCGGTATGGATGAATACCTGTTACCCGGCGCATCAGAAAGTTTTGAACGACAGCTTGATGCATTAAAAGGTCTGATTGCTGAAGATCCGGCACGGGTGGCACAAGTCGTAATTAAATGGGTGAATGAAGGCGATGCCTGAAGATAATACACCAGCAGCCACTGATGACAGCTCAATGACAAGTCTGAGTCGGGTTGAACGTGCCGCCGTTCTGCTAATGACTCTGGGCGAAAAGGATGCTGCAGAAATCCTGAAACACATGGGGCCAAAAGAAGTGCAGAAAGTGGGCACTACTATGGCAACACTGACCAGTGTTAATCAGGGACAGGTTGAAGGTGTGGTTGCTGAGTTTCTCGAGTCCGTCAGTGGTCAGACCGGAATGGGCTTAGGTTCTGACGACTATATCCGCAGTATGCTGACTCAGGCACTGGGTTCGGATAAGGCTGGCGCTTTAATTGACCGGATTTTATTGGGTGGCAACACCACTGGGTTGGATTCTCTGAAATGGATGGAGCCACGTCAGGTTTCAGACTTAATTCGTCATGAGCATCCGCAGATTCAGGCGATTGTGGTGTCGTATCTCGATTCTGATCAGTCTGCCGAAGTGTTATCGAATTTTGACGAAAAAGTGCGTCTCGATATTGTTATGCGGGTGGCTGCACTGGAAGCGGTACAGCCGGCTGCACTGCAGGAACTGAACGATATTCTCGAGCGTCAGTTCACTGGTAATGCGGGTGGTCAGACAACGTCGATGGGCGGCGTTAAGGTGGCGGCTAACATCGTTAACATGGTTGATAGCGCGATTGCCAACGACCTGCTTGAGCAGATTAAAGAGGTGGATGAAGATCTGGGTACACAAATTCAGGATCTGATGTTTGTCTTTGACAATCTGGTGGATGTCGATGACCGTGGCATTCAGGCGCTGATGCGTGAAGTTTCTACCGATCTGTTGGTGGTCGCCCTGAAAGGAGCCGACCCGGAAGTTCAGGAAAAAATCTTCAAGAATATGTCAAAACGTGCAGCAGAATTGCTGCGTGATGATCTGGAGGCGAAAGGCCCGGTTAAAGTCAGTGAGGTTGAAGGCGCCCAGAAAGAAATTCTCACCATTGCCCGTCGGTTGGCCGATGCCGGTGAGATCGTATTGGGTGGTGGTGGCGAGGCCATGATGTAGCATGACTGAGTTACGCCAGAACAATCACTCTCATCCGATTGCCAAAGATGAAGTTAAAGAAGAAGTCAAGCCCTGGCGATTACCGTTCTGGACGGATAAGCCCGCCTGGCTGGTTGAAAAAGAAGAAAAAGAGCAACAGCAAAAAGAACAGCCGCAAGCCGATCCGCAACCAGAATCTTTTCCGATGCCAACCGCAGAAGAACTGGAGAATATTCGCCGTGATGCTTACAACGCGGGTTTGGAACAAGGGCTGGTCGAAGGCCGTCAACAAGGCGAAAAACAGGGCTACGAAGATGGCTTCTCTCAGGGCTTAGATGAAGGGCGTGTCAAAGGCGAACAGGAAGGACGTCAACGCGGGTTTGAAAGCGGCGAGGCTGAGGGTCTTGAGCAAGGGCAGCAACAAATCCAGCAGGCTTGCGAGCATTTAAACCGGACCAACCAACACCTGCAAGCCAGTGTTATTGAACGTGATCAGCAATTGCCTGTTGTTGTTTGTGAAATGATTCGTAATTTATCCTCTCAGGTTGTGAAACACGAGCTGTCGTTAGGCAATCAGGCGATGGAGCAATTTATCCGTGATGCGTTGCATGAATTACCCGGCAGTAGCCAATCAATAAACGTGTATTTAAATAGCGCAGATTTAAGCTATCTGGATCGTGCGGGTTTTGATACAGAAACAATGCACTTCTATTCAGATCCGGATTTGGCTGGCGGTGATTGTCGCATCGAGACCGAGCAGACGTTAATCGAATACTCGGTATCTGAAAAACTCAACACCGAACTTTCGGCATTTATTCCAAAATTACTCAAAGCGGCCGAAAATTCCGAGACGGATGTGAATCTCGATAATCCAATGGCACCACCTCATGCTGAGTGATCACTGGCTTGGGTTAAAGCCTGAAGCAGATCGCTATCGTCCTCGAGTTGCGGGCCGTTTAATCCGCATGGTCGGTTTAACCCTTGAAGCGTTGGGACTGAATGTAAAAGTAGGTGATCGCTGCATGGTACAGCGAGATGGTGGAGAAGATGTCGAAGCAGAGGTGGTTGGCTTTGATCAGGATCGTATTTTTTTGATGCCAATTGAGCAGGTTGAAGGCCTGCGTCCGGGCGCCAGAGTCTGGCCACTGCATGGCAGTTCCGATGTACCAGTCGGTTTTGGTCTGCTGGGTCGCGTCGTTGATGGCACTGGTCGACCACTGGATGTACACGGCCCGATTGAAGAACCGCAGCCAGGCAGTTTGCAGGGACGAATTATCAATCCACTTCATCGTGATCCTATCCGCACGCCACTGGACGTTGGCATTCGCGCCATTAATAGCATGCTGACGGTCGGGCGTGGACAGCGTATCGGTTTATTTGCCGGCAGTGGTGTGGGTAAGTCGGTGTTGCTGGGGATGATGACGCGCTTTACTGAGGCTGACA
Source organism: Saccharospirillaceae bacterium (assembly GCA_022448365.1). Classification (NCBI taxonomy): domain Bacteria; kingdom Pseudomonadati; phylum Pseudomonadota; class Gammaproteobacteria; order Oceanospirillales; family Saccharospirillaceae; species Saccharospirillaceae bacterium. Next base: position 448,352 of record JAKVCS010000004.1, read on the forward strand.
TTATTGTTGTTGGCTTAATTGGTGAACGAGGCCGGGAAGTAAAAGAGTTTATTGATGAAATTCTGGGCGAGGAGGGACTGAAACGTTCGGTTGTGGTTGCCTCACCAGCAGATGATTCGCCGTTAATGCGTTTACGTGCTGCCCAGTATTGTACTTCCGTCGCTGAATATTTTCGCGACCAGGGCCAGAATATTTTACTGCTAATGGACTCGTTAACACGATATGCCCAGGCACAGCGTGAAATTGCCTTGGCGGTCGGAGAGCCGCCAGCTACAAAAGGATATCCGCCTTCTGTTTTTAATAAGTTGCCCAAGTTGGTTGAACGCACTGGTAATGGTCCTGCTGGTGGTGGTTCTATTACGGCGTTTTATACCGTCCTGAGCGAGGGTGATGATATGCAGGATCCTATCGCCGATGCCAGTCGTGCAATTCTCGATGGTCATATTGTGTTATCCCGCGCATTGGCAGAAGAGGGTCATTATCCAGCAATTGATGTTGAAGCATCAGTCAGCCGGGTGATGCCACAAATCGTCGATCAGGATTGGCTGCAAAAAGCCCAGTTGTGCAAGCACCTGATGTCGCATTATCGTCAGAATCAGGATCTGGTGAGTGTTGGTGCTTATCAGGCTGGCAGCGACCCGGTACTGGATGCTGCTATGGATCGCATGCCAGCGATTAAAGCGATGTTGAGGCAGCAATTGCAGGAGGGGTCATCATTGCAGGAGAGTTACGATCAATTGCAGTCACTGTTCCCTGATCCGGGCGCTCAGCAAGAGGCTTAAATATGCAACGCCACCCGAGAGCCAAGCGCTTGCAGGTCATTGTTGATTTAACAGAAAAATCCGAGCAGCAGGCATTGGCTGAATGGGGGAAATTACAACAAAAACTGCAACAGGAAGAAGCCCAGAAAGCGCAGTTGGACAGCTATATCAGCGAATACCAAAAAGGAATTTCCATGCCCTCAACACGTCAACTCCGTGGCGGATCAATACAGAATGCACTGGGATTTATTGGTCAGATTAAACAAGCCCTGTTACAGCAAAATGAGCAGTTAAGTCTGACACGGCAGCAGGTTGATCAGGCGAAAAAAGTGTATATGGAGCAACACGGTAAGGTAAAAGCATTATGTGGGCTACAGGATAAATTAAATGCGGAGTTTGATGCCCAGCAAGATAAACAAGCCCAGCGTGTTGCTGATGAGTGGGCTAATCGAAAAGCATTTCTATGTCATAAAAAATAATCTGTACAAACGTTCATATTATCTTCCCTTCTTAAATTTAAAAAAATGCTGCAAAGTTTATTAGCAGCTTCGTAAACGACGTCTAATCTTAATCGTGAGAAGAGAGAGATAGGTGTCCTTCATGTCGGACAGGATCAATATTCATTGTGGTGATCGGCTCAGTATCGAGCATGTTGAACGCCTCTACAGCGAAATGGAAAGCGCTTTGACGTCTGATGTCGATATCGAATTGAATGCCTCTGATGTGAATTACTGCGATACCGCAGGCTTGCAGCTGGTGGTCAGTTTAAGACAAAAATTACAAGTAACCGGGCATGATATTTATTGGTCTGGTAGCAGTGATTGCCTCAATGAAACTGCAGGTTATTTGGGCCTGCGCGCTTCGCTTGGTCTCTCAAGCACCCAATAAGTAATTATATCGAACAGGAGTTCTCCAACATGGCGAATATTTTAGCTGTCGACGACTCTGCGTCCATGCGTCAGATGGTGTCCTTTACTTTAAAAGGCGCTGGCTATCAGGTCGTAGAGGCGAGTGATGGCGTTGAGGCATTAGCGGAAGCCAAAAAAGGTAGATTTGATCTGGTGTTGTCAGATGTGAATATGCCAAACATGAATGGTATTGAATTAGTTAAAGAGCTGCGTCAGCTGGCCGATTATAAATTCACGCCGTTGTTAATGCTGACAACAGAGTCAGCAGGTGATATGAAAATGCAGGGCAAACAGGCTGGAGCCACGGGGTGGATTGTGAAGCCATTCAATCCAGACCAATTACTAAGCACGATTAAGCGTGTTTTAGGATAATCGTTATGAGTGTTGATCTTTCACAGTTTCATCAGGTCTTTTTCGAAGAAAGCTTTGAAGGTCTTGATGTCATGGAGAGCCAGCTGCTTGAACTGCAGCCAGGTGATGTAGACAGTGAAACGGTCAATACAATCTTCCGTGCTGCCCATTCGATTAAAGGCGGTGCCGGTACTTTCGGTTTTTTACAGATATCCGAGTTCACTCATGTGGTAGAAACACTGCTGGATGAAATTCGCGCTGGGCAGCGTTCGATGGAGCAGCGATACGTTGAGTTATTCTTGTTGTCTGTTGATTGCCTGCGTTCAATGCTAACCACCCTGCAAACGGGTGAAGAAGCCGAGATGACTCGCGCTGATGAATTGAAAGCGAGTTTCGAGGTCATTCTTAACGGTGATTCTGCAACCGTTGAAAATATGGCGATAACCACATCAGAGAACGATCAAAACGACACTGGTTGGCATATTCGTTTTAAAAGTGATGTGGATATTTTACGGACTGGTAATGAGCCATTCCGAATGTTCCGCGAGTTGGCTGAAATTGTGGGTGAAGAGTATCTCGAAGTTACTCCGGATTTTTCGACGTTACCAGAATTCACCAGTCTTAATCCGGAAGCGTGCTATCTGAACTGGGATATTTACGTTCGTAAAAGTGTGACGAAGCCGGAGATTTCCTGCGTATTCGAATGGGTCGAAGACGAATGTGAGATAGAGTACATTCCGCTCATCTCCGAAGCATCACAGCCTGATCAACCATCACAGGCTATCGACAATGTGAGCCCCTCATCTGATGACACCCATACCAATGCTGTAGCCGCAAGTACGGCTTTACCGGACGAACAGAAGTCAGCCGCTGATCCGAACCTGAAACCAGAGACAATAAAATCGCCGCAGAAGAATGCCATAAAAGCTGCAGAAAATTCATCGATTCGAGTATCAATCGATAAAGTCGATAGTCTGATCAATATGGTCGGAGAGCTGGTCATTACGCAGTCCATGTTAGGTCAGCTTGGTACTGATTTTGACCTGAGTCGCCTGGCGAAGCTACAGGAGGGGTTGTCGCAGTTAGAGCAGAATACCCGGGAGCTGCAGGAAAGTGTGATGAAAATTCGCATGATGCCAATCAGCTTTGCCTTTAGTCGCTTTCCACGCCTCGTTCGGGATATGGGAAAACAGTTAGGTAAGAAGATTAATCTCGTCATGCTGGGCGAAAGTACCGAGCTTGATAAAACGGTGATGGAAAAAATTGGTGATCCCCTGATCCATCTCGTCCGTAATTCTATTGATCACGGACTGGAAACAACGGAATCGCGTTTGGCTGCTGGTAAGTCAGAGCAAGGCACAATCACTCTGAATGCATTTCACCAGGGTGGAAATATTGTTATCGAAGTTAAAGATGATGGATCAGGTCTGAATGAAGAGAAAATCCGTCAAAAAGCCATTGCCAACGGGCTTATTCAGGAATCCGAGCCAATGACTCCGGAAGAAGTTCATAACTTGATCTTTCTACCCGGGTTCTCGACCGCAGAGACGGTTAGTGATATTTCTGGTCGTGGCGTGGGTATGGATGTTGTACGACGAAATATCAACGAACTAAATGGCAGTATTGATGTATTCTCGAAACCCGGTGTTGGTTCAACATTCACCATTCGGCTGCCTTTGACGTTGGCGATTCTTGATGGTCAGCTCGTTCGTGTTGCCAACGAAACCTACATTTTTCCTCTGGTATCGATTGTTGAATCTATTCAGTTAGAAAACAAAGCATTGAACAATATCACGGGTAGCCAGCAGGTTATGCAGTTGCGTGATGATTATATTCCGATTATTCGTCTTGATGAAGTATTTAATCTACAACGCGATTTCGAAGAATCTGGCGAAACTATGTTGGTCATCGTTGAGGCCGATAACGAGAAAATTGGCCTGGTGGTTGATGATTTATTAGGCCAGCAGCAGGTTGTTATTAAAAGTCTGGAACAGAATTATCAGAAGGTTTCCGGTATTTCAGGTGCAACGATTCTTGGAGACGGAACGGTCGCTTTAATTATTGATACCTCCAGTATTGGCAAACGTATTGACCCACTTGCTCAAAGCAAGAAAACATCCGAGCAAGCGGCTTAAGGAATTCGATATGGCAGCAATAAATGAAGTGAGTGTGAGTGAATCTGATGCCGAGCACCAGTATCTGACGTTTATAATGGCGGGTGAGGAATATGGTGTTGATATTCTTGCTGTCCAGGAAATTCGTGGCTGGGAAGACTCCACCTTTATCCCGAATGCGCCTGCTTATATCAAAGGTGTCATTAATCTTCGGGGGACGATTGTTCCCATTATGGATTTGCGTACACGTTTTGGTCTAGAGGATGTTCAATATAGTCCACTTACTGTTGTCACTATTTTGAAATTTGAATCAGATCAGGGAGAACGTGTTATGGGAATTGTTGTTGATGCAGTTTCAGATGTGTACACCATTTCGGACGACGAGACTCGTAGAACCCCGGAACTGACAGAAGATAAGAACTCAGCATTTATTAAGGGTCTGGTTAATGTAGACGATAAAATGATCATCCTCCTGGATGTGGAGTCCTTACTCAGTTTTGAACAAAAAACGCTGACTAAACTCGTTGCAGCTCAGTAACTCAAGTCATGATTATCAGGAATTATACTGTTTTCGCTGACTGAAGCGATGCAGATACTCAAAGGGTATTGCTATGAATATTTTAAAAAATTTCTTCGCTGACGAACAAACAGAAAAAGACAGTGTTTTATTACGCGAGCTGAAGGCGAAGGTGGAAGCTCTGGACAAGAGTCAGGCTGTCATTGAGTTTAATATGGATGGCACCATTATTACTGCCAACGGTAATTTCCTGGCAGCGATGGGGTATGGTCTTGATGAAATTGTGGGCCAGCATCATCGAATGTTCGTTTCGCCAGAACTTGCCGTGAGTGCTGAGTATCGTGAATTCTGGGAGCGTTTGGGTCAGGGTGAATTTCAGTCTGCTGAATTTCCACGCGTTGCTAAAAATGGTGCAAATATCTGGATACAGGCTTCCTATAATCCGATTATGGACGAGCATGGTCGTCCATACAAGGTGGTCAAATACGCAACTGATATTACCGAGCAGAAGCAAAAAAGTGCGGATTATGAAGGACAGTTAAATGCCATAAGTAAAGCTCAGGCAGTTATCGAATTTAATCTCGATGGTACTATTATCAATGCCAACGATAATTTTCTCGCGGTAACCGGTTACCGCCTGGAGGAAATTCAAGGTCAGCATCATCGCATGTTTGTTGATCCGGATTATGCATCGTCAGTCGATTATCGAAATTTCTGGGATCGTCTGAGTCATGGTGAATACGATTCCGGTGAATACCAGCGTTTTGGCAAAACCGGAGAAGAGGTTTGGATTCAGGCATCGTATAACCCGATTTATGATGTTACCGGTAAGCCATTCAAGGTTGTGAAATACGCAACGGATATTACTGAGCAGCGCAAACAGGCCATTATAAATGCGCGTAATGCAGACATCGCCAATGCCTTGGATGTGTGTCAGGCGAATGTCATGTTAGCCAACAGTAATATGGAGATTACGTATATTAACGAATGCCTGCGAGCAGCCTTATCGCACCGCCAGGATGATATTCGTAAAGACCTGGCGTCGTTTGACGTAGAAAAACTGATTGGTAGCAGCATAGAACAGTTCCATCAGGAATCATCGCATCAAAACAGGATGATTGGCGATTACAAAGAACCGTATCGCACCCGTTTGACGTTCGGAGGCGCTACTTTCTCCCTAACAGCAACGCCTTGGTCAAATTCGTCTGGTGAACGTATTGGCACCATTGTTGAGTGGCAGGATCTGACTGATGAATTGGCTCGCTTATCCGAAGAGAAGGTACTTGCAGATGCAAACGCTCGGGTTAAGCAAGCACTGGATGTTGTATCTACCAATGCCATGATTGCTGACCCCGATTTTAATATCATCTACATGAACGCAGCAGTAAAAGAAATGATGAGTAATGCTGAGGCGGACATTCGCAGTGATATACCTGGGTTTAATGCCAGTCAGTTAGATGGCCAGAACATTGATATATTTCATAAAAATCCAGCCCATCAACGACACATGGTTAAGGCTCTCGAAAGCGAGTATCGTACCGAGATAAAAGTGGGTGGTCGAACGTTTAGCTTAATTGCAAACCCGATCTTTAATGAAAGCAAAGATCGTATCGGAACCATTGTGGAATGGAAGGACCGTACTGCAGAGGTTTCAGCTGAACAGGAAATAGACCAGATTGTAGAAGCTGCAACAATGGGTGATTTATCCCGCCGTATTGCAATGGAGGGTAAAGACGGCTTCTTCCTGAAATTAGCCGATGGCCTGAATAAATTGCTCACCATTTCAGACAGTGTGGTGTCCGATACCATTCGTGTATTCGACGCACTGGCACACGGTAACCTGACACGAAAAATTGAAGAAGATTATCAGGGAGCGTTTGATAAGCTCAAGCAAGATGCCAATACCACCGTTGATCGCCTGACCGATATTATTACCCGCATTCGTGAAGCTGCCTCGACGGTATCGACCGGAGCCAGTGAAATTGCCCAGGGCAATGCTGATTTAAGTAAACGTACCGAGTCTCAGGCTTCCAGTCTGGAGGAAACGGCCTCCAGCATGGAAGAGATGACCAGTGCAGTAAAACAAACCAGTGATAATTCAGTTCACGCTAATGAGCTGGCGGCATCTGCGAAGCAAAAAGCGCAATCAGGTGGCGACGTTGTCAGTAAGGCAGTCAACGCCATGGAAGAAATAAACCATTCCAGCAAGAAAATCGCCGACATTATTAGTGTAATTGATGAAATTGCTTTCCAAACCAATTTACTTGCTCTGAATGCAGCGGTTGAAGCAGCCCGAGCAGGCGAGCAAGGTCGAGGGTTCGCTGTGGTTGCCGGCGAAGTCCGAAATCTGGCACAACGCTCGGCAGGTGCGGCGAAAGAAATTAAAGATCTGATTCGTGACAGTGTTGATAAGGTGGATGCAGGCACATCGCTGGTTAATGAATCGGGTAAAACATTGAACGAAATCATTCACTCTGTTGATCGTGTTTCTGACATGATTCAGGAAATCAGCACCGCTGCCCGCGAGCAATCTTCGGGAATTGAGCAAGTGAACAGTGCGGTCGCACAAATGGATGAAATGACGCAACAGAATGCTGCGTTGGTTGAGGAAGCATCAGCGGCTGGTGAAGCAATGGCTGAGCAATCTCAGTCGATGATGCAGATGATGGAGTTCTTTTCACTTGATGCTCATACGAATATAACATCAATCAACAATGCTTCTCCTGTGAAGTCCCGAGAGTCGTCATTATCAGCGGCTGTTAATGCCGGTTTTAATCCAACACGTAATGCCAGTCAGGGAGGACTATCTTTTAGTCAGGAAGATAGCGAATGGGCAGAATTTTAACGGTGAGCACTGTTTATGATGAACAGCAACGTAATAATGACCGTGAATTCAGGATGACCACTGCTGACTTCGATCGAATTTCGAAGTTAGCACTGCAATACAGCGGCATTGTTCTGGCCCGCCACAAACGTAATATGGTGTACAGCCGTATCGCTCGTCGTGTCAGAGCACTGAAATTAGACTGCTTTTCCGATTACCTGAATTATCTGGAGTGTAATCACGCTGTTGAGGCATCGGAATTCATTAATGCTCTGACGACTAACCTAACATCATTTTTCCGGGAAAATCATCATTTTAATTTTCTAAAAGAAGAGCTATTTCCAAAACTGGCCATCATCAATCAGAGCAGTAGAAAACTACGGATTTGGTCGGCCGGTTGCTCGATCGGACAAGAGGCTTATTCAATAGCGATGATGTTAAAGGAGTCTGTATTCCCATTAAGTTGGGATGTGAAAATACTGGCAACCGATTTGGACTCTAACGTCATTGAAGCCGGTCGAGATGCCGTTTATCCATCAGAACACATCGATGGTATTGACAGTGAAATTGTCAAAAAATACTTTAATCGAAGTAATGATGGACAGTCTGTTCAGGTGAAAGACGCACTCAGAAAGATGGTTTTTTTTAAGCGTCTTAATTTGCTCGAAGAGTGGCCTATGACAGGACCTTTCGACGTTATCTTTTGTCGAAACGTCGTTATCTACTTTAACAAAGAAACACAGAATATTTTATTTGATCGATACGCCGATATGCTACCTATTGGTGGTCACCTTATCATCGGTCACTCAGAGAATATCAATGGTGTTACGGACAGATTCGAAAATTTGGGTAATACCATTTACCGGAAGAAAAGATGAATGTTTCTGAAGCTAAACGCGCTGTTCAGCCTCCGGCAGGCTCGGGTTTTGAGCATGTCAATCGTTACTGGGACCCCGTGCATAACGTCTGGGCAGCCAAAATCTTACCTGGCGAATTTTATATCTCTACTCATGGAGAAATGGTTGTTACGGTATTAGGTTCATGTATTGCGGCCTGTATTCGCGATAAGGTTCGGGGCATTGGTGGTATGAATCATTTTATGCTGCCAATGCAAGGCGCGTTTTCTTCTGACATCTGGGGAACTAATTCGAATACACACGCTTCCCGCTACGGCAACTGGGCGATGGAGTATCTGATTAACGAAATTCTCAAGCGTGGTGGTAAACGTGAAAACCTCGAAGTTAAGCTGTTTGGTGGCGGCCAGATGATCGCCTCCATGAGTGATATCGGCCAACGAAATATCCTGTTCGCCTATAATTACTTAGCAAGTGAAGGTTTGCAGGTTGAAGCGTCAGATGTGGGTGATGTATTTGCCCGTAAAGTGCTTTACTTCCCGGATACTGGCAGTGTCAAAGTCAGACGTATTAAGCAGATGAGCAATGATACATTGATTCAACGTGAGACTGAGTATCGTAAAACGGTCTCTCAGCCGAAAGGACCTGCTGGCGGAGGCATAGATTTATTCTGAGTTTGTTATGACCAATAGAATTAAAGTCCTGATTATTGATGATTCAGCCCTGATTCGCCAAATGTTAAAAGAAGTCCTGACTGGTTCAGACGATATCGACGTGGTGGGTACTGCAGCAGACCCCTTTATTGCACGAGAAAAAATAAAACGTTTGAACCCGGATGTATTGACTCTGGACGTTGAAATGCCGCGGATGAGCGGCTTACAGTTTCTCAGCAACCTGATGCGCTTGCGACCAATGCCTGTGGTGATGGTGTCAACCCTGACCGAGGCCGGTGCTCCGGAAACTCTGGAGGCCCTGGAAATTGGTGCTGTCGATTACATCGCCAAGCCAAAAGCCAAAGATGTGGTTGAATTCAGCGATTTCGTCGAGAATCTGTTGGAAAAGGTGCGTATGGCAGCAAAAGCCCGTTTGCGTCCGTACAACCCAGTTCAGAGGACACCAGTACCGACATTAGCCAAAGTTCCCTACAAACGGATGATCTGTATCGGCTCGTCCACCGGGGGAACGGAAGCTATCCGTGAATTACTTGGAGGTTTGCCACAAAACTGTCCGCCAGTTGTGATCACCCAGCATATTCCGGAAGTTTTCAGCGCATCATTTGCAATGCGGCTTGACCGTTCTCTGGCGATGGAAGTACGGGAGGCTGAGGATGGTCTGAAAGTACTGCCAGGACGAGTGATCATTGCTAAGGGTAACACGCACCTGACGTTCAGAAAGCAGGGAGTGCATATCGTCTGTCAGCTGAGCGATACTGAGCGTGTGAATCGCCATAAGCCTGCTGTTGAGGTAATGTTTGACGCGATTGCACAAGTGACCCCGGCTACCAAGTTGGTTGCGGTCATGCTAACCGGAATGGGGGCTGATGGTGCCAAAGCCATGAAGCGGCTCAAAGATGCCGGCGCTCGGTGCTTGGCACAGGATGAAAGCTCATCTGTTGTCTGGGGGATGCCTAAAGCCGCGTATGACCTTGGCGCAGTTGATGAAATGGTGTCGCTATCAAATATTGCGTCAAAAATGCTAAAAGCTGCGCAATTGCCATGACAAATTTCTTCTTTGTGCTAAATATAAATATACATATTACTAATTGGAGGTAACCCGATGACTGTACAGTCTTCTCTGGCGGGTGATGGTCGCGAATTAACGATCAAAATCGATGGTCGCTTTGACTTCAGTGCTCACCAGGAATTTCGTGACGCATATGAGAATGTATCTTCCGGGATATCCTCTTATGTTGTTGATATGGGTGGTACTTCTTACCTAGATAGTTCTGCTCTCGGTATGTTGTTATTGTTGCGCGATCATGCGGGGGGTGATAGTTCCGATGTACAGATCGTGAACTGTAATCAGGATGTGCGTAAGATTCTGACGATCTCAAATTTCGAGCAACTGTTCCGAATCCAGTAAGCGGGACTCTGACATGGACAGTATTAAAATTCTGATTGCGGACGATAATCAGATAGATCGGATGGTGTTATCCCGTATTGTACGTAATCAGGGTCATGAGGTTTATGAGGTTGATAACGGCAAAAAAGCGGTTGAAGCCATCGCAACTTTCGCTCCCGATATCATTTTGCTCGATGTAATGATGCCGGAGATGAATGGCAAGGAAGCCGCACTGGCAATCAAGGCCAGTTGTGGTGAAGATTTTGTTCCGATCATTTTTCTCACATCGCTGACTGATGCCCAAAGCCTCGCAGATTGTCTTGACTCCGGCGGCGATGATTTTCTCAGTAAGCCCTACAACGCTACCATTCTTCAGGCGAAAATAAACTCCTTTTCGCGCATGCGGCAAATGCACAAAACGCTGCAGTCTCAGCGCGATATGATTGTTAACAACAACGAACATTTACTGCATGAGCAACAGGTTGCCAAAGCGGTATTCGATAATGTCGCTCACGCTGGTTGTTTATCCTCCTCCAATATTCGCTACATGTTGTCGCCTTTATCGATATTTAATGGTGATGTACTGCTGGCCGCTCGTAAGCCAGCGGGTGGAATGCATGTGTTGCTCGGTGATTTCACCGGGCACGGTTTGCCTGCGGCAATCGGAGCTATGCCCTTGGCTGAAATCTTTTATGGTATGAGTGCCAAGGGTTTTGCCGTCCGCGATATTCTGCGTGAAATTAACCTCAAGCTAAAAGGTATCTTACCGGTTGGTTTCTTTTGTTGTGCGGCAGTTGTGGATATCGACCCGGGACGTAAAACACTTAATGTCTGGATGGGGGGGTTACCAGACTGCTATTTGTTGCGTGCCAATGGCGACGTGGACACGCTGTCTTCTACAAATCTACCACTCGGTGTATTGAGTAACGAGCAGTTTAATGACGATCTGATGGAATTTTCCATGGACGATGAAGATCGTTTATTTCTTTGGTCAGATGGTATTCAGGAAGCCAGAAATGCCACTGGAGAGATGTTTGGTGAAGATCGGTTAAGGGCTATTTTTGATGGTTCGGTAACACCCGCAGATGTTTTTGACTCCATTCAGAATAATCTGGCGGAATTTACCCAAGGCAGTGAACGCGATGACGATACCACGCTGATCGAAGTTCAGATGGTCCAGGATTCCGTTATCGAAGATATGAAGGTGCAAATGGACTCCGGTCCGCTTGCAGGACCGATTGATTGGAAAATGGACTATCGGCTTGGTCCCGATACGCTGAAAAATTTCAATCCGCTACCCTTAATGATTCACATTATGATGGAAGTGCCCGGTCTAAGGACAATGGGTGGTCAGCTTTACACCGTTATGTCAGAACTGTTCTCCAACTCTTTCGAGCATGGTGTACTGGGGCTTAATTCGTCACTGAAAGCCGATGCGGATGGCTTCGTTCTGTATTATCAGGAACGAGAAAGTCGCCTTGCTAATTTGCAGGACGGATATATCCAGATTCGGATGGAGCATCAGGGAGATGGACGCTGTGGCAGTCTGACCATTCAGCTGGAAGACAGCGGCAACGGTTTTGATTATTCAGCAATCAGTCAGACTGGTGACAAAAAAAATCGTTATTCTGGTCGTGGCATTCCGTTAATCAGTCAGGTTTGTGAATCATTGAGTTACCACGGTAGAGGCAATATTGTTGAAGCAGTGATACGATGGCCAGCAAAACCAGAATAAGAGGACTGAGCAATGGGATGGCCAGAGCATTTTGATACCGATGCTTTCGATATGTTAAAGGAAGTCATGGACGACGAATTTACGGATTTGCTTCAGGTTTATATTGAAGATTCTGACTCCCGTCTGCCGTTATTACATCAGGCATTGGCTGCTGCTGATGCCATGGCCTTGAGAGAATTGGCGCACAGTTTCAAAGGTGCCAGTAGTAATATTTCTGCCTTAACGCTTGCGGATCTCTGTTTCTCTTTAGAAAGTGCCGCCAAAAACGGAGAATTGTCAGATCTCCATCAGGTTATCTCCGCCATTGAGAAAGAATACGCCATCGTAAAAAATTACCTCCAACCTCTATTGGTCTGACTACAGATTGTTCCTGTTGTTAATTGCCCTTCTCTATAAGCCCCAATTTCGGGGGTTGTTCTTTCTTATAGGTTTCCCAGAAAATTGGCCCGCCCTTTGCTGATTCCAACTTAGATATTAATTCAGCTCTCAATGGAGAAGGCATGAATCAGCCAGACGTTACCCCAGGCCTGTTGTCATTGTTACCGTCTTTTTCCGCGTTACAAGCGCCTGTCAGCCTATCGGAGGAAGCGGCAGAGAGTCAGTTCGGTGATGTACTCAGTGAACTTTTGCCGGTTGAAGGCGTAAGTGAAGAACAACTTCCGAGCGGAGACAGTTTGCCGTTGAGCGGACAAATATTGTCGTCGCCACAAACGAATGTTGAAACACGTTTACCTTCAGAAGGTTTACCGGAGGAGTATCAACCGCAATTACTGCTTGAAAGGATTCGTGAATCGCAGCAAATCAGTGATTCTGTTCTGATCCCTGTTGAGCAGCCCACGGTTGCCAGTGCTGGCCCGGCAATTAACCAACCAGCTTCAGCGTCAGCGCCAAGAAATATTGCTCAATTGGTTTCGCCAGGCGCTGTAAGTAGGCCGGTGTCAGAGCTACCTACAGAGGAGCCATTGTTGCCGCAAGAGATAGATAGCAATGAAGGTGATCCGGTGCAGCAAACTCAGATTGCTAGCCAGACTTCACCAACCGTTGCGACCAAGCCAATTGTTAATCCCATTGATAACGAGCGGTTTGAATCGGCAAAAGTGCATGTTGCCACTGACACGCTGACACAAACCGCCAGCAACGCAACAGACGGCCAGGTGTTGACCCGCAGTGATCAATTCGCCAACAGTGACGATGCTTTGCTGACCGATGCCGAGTTGCAGCAACTGGAGGAGCAGCAACAACAAATTGATGGCAAAGAGCGGCTGGAATTTGGTCGGGATAAACAGCAATGGACCCCTGCCATGGGCAGTCGGATTGTGACTATGGTTGCAGAGAATATTCAACAGGCGGAAATTCATCTCGATCCACCGGAATTAGGATCGTTAGAAATAAAACTTCAGGTGAATCAGGAACAGGCCAGCGTCCAGGTGCAGGTGCAAACGCCACAGGTTAAAGAGGTCCTTGAAGCCAATGCTCAGCGCTTGAAAGATGAGTTGGCGGAGCAAGGTCTTGAGTTGGCCGGGTTTGACGTGTCGCAGCAAGAAAAAGGGCAGGGTGGTGATTCTTCTGATGGGGCATCAGATGATTCTGAGCAAGGCAGCGAACGGTTGACGGATGCTATCGAAGCAGAAAATCAGGAAGCGCTTAACGTCACCCGCCATAATGGTGTGCTCGACGCCTACGCCTGAGCGTCAAAAAATCTCTGAAATTCGGTCAATTCGAAGTTCTTAGCTGAATTGAATGGTTGGTCTGCAACAGATCGTACTTTCAATTCAGTCGACGAGTTTATGTTCAGTTCCCTGACCGCCGTCCACGAATTAACCGGATACTTAACTCAACGGTTATTCCAGAACCTTCTAAACTTAAATCACGCTTATGAAAGAGTATGCCGTTTTTTTGACGAAAAGGGCTGGCATGGCTATTGCAAATTTGACTTACTGCAGGAGATATCTGTTATGGCAGCAGAGCAGGATTTAAAACTGGATGGCGCTGGACAAGAGGAAGCTTCTTCCGGTGGCGGTAAAAAGAAGTTCATCTTGATTATTGTCGCGGTCGTCTTGCTGATCGGACTCGCAGTCGGAACCACGGTATTTTTGATGATCAGTGGTGATGGCGAAGCCGAGGTTGAAGCTTTAGAAGATGCGGTGGTTGAGGAAGTGATTACGGAAGAGCCGGAAAGCCCGGCTCAGTATGTGGTTCTCAAACCTGAATTTGTTGTGAGTTTTCAGGTCGGAACCCGGCAGCGTTTTCTACAAGCCAGCATCGAAGTTATGACACGCCAGCAAGCGATTGTTGATGCGTTGACGTTGCACGAACCGATGATCCGTAATGACATTATCCGGATTATGGGTGAGCAGGATTTTAAACAATTAAGAACAGCAGAAGGCCGCGTCGCTATGCAAAACCAGTTGCTGAAGCATCTGAAAGATATAATGAAGCGTGAAGCCGATACCGACGGTGTCGAAGCTGTTCTCTTTACTAACTTAGTAATGCAGTAGGGTTGATGGGTGCAAGATTTACTGTCGCAAGATGAAATTGATGCACTTCTTCACGGGGTCGATGATGGTGATATCGAGCCTGAGGAGGAGATTGACGAAGCGGGGGTCAAATCCTATGACCTGACCAGCAACGACCGCATTGTGCGCGGTCGTATGCCGACGCTGGAAATGATTAACGAGCGATTTGCGCGTTATACCCGCATCAGTATGTTTAATTTTTTGCGACGCAGTGCGGATGTCGCCTCCGGTGGCGTGCAAATTATGAAGTTTGGTGAATACGTTCACACACTTTATGTACCAACCAGTTTGAATCTGGTGAAAATGCGACCGTTACGAGGCACCGCGTTATTTATCATGGATGCCAAGCTGGTGTTCAAGTTAGTGGATAATTTTTTTGGCGGCGATGGTCGTCATGCAAAAATTGAGGGGCGAGAGTTCACACCTACTGAAGTCCGGGTTGTGCAGTTGGTTCTGAGTCAAATCTTTGCCGATATGATTGAAGCCTGGCAACCGGTAATGGAAGTGGAATTTGAATACGTTGGTTCCGAGGTTAACCCCGCCATGGCCAACATTGTAAGCCCGAGTGAAGTAGTGGTGGTGAGTACCTTTCATATCGAGCTGGATGGTGGTGGTGGCGATTTTCATATGACCATCCCATATTCGATGATCGAACCGATTCGCGAAGTTCTGGATGCCGGTGTTCAGAGTGATATTGATGACATTGATGAACGTTGGACCCAGTCATTACGGGAAGACATTATGGACGCTCCGGTACCCATCCACGGGACTTTGGTTGAGCGCGAAATTACATTGCGTGAAGTAGCCGAGCTGCAGGAGGGAGACATTATCCCGATTGAAATGCCCGACGACTTTACTCTGGAAGCAAACGGTATTCCGGTTTTCCGGGGGAGAATGGGAATATCACATGAAAATCTGGCGGTTAAGATTATCGACCCGCTAAACCACAGGCGGCGCTAGGAGAGACGATTATGGCAGACGAAAATGATCAGGATGTAACGCCGGATAATAATGAGAACCTTGATGCAGATGCTTTAGCCGACTCTGTTGCTCAGGGAGTTGAAGATGCCGCTGATGACGAACAGGCACTGGCTGATGAATGGGCTGCTGCGATGGAGGAGTCGGGCGACGAGGACGAAAGCGTGGATGATGACTGGGCTGCGGCAATGGAAGAAGCCGGAGAAACACCATCGGATGACATCCAGAAAATGCCGCTGGACCCGGTTGTTGATGAGGGCGTTCCCAGAAACCCTGATCCAGATGGTCCGGAACTGGATGTTATTCTCGATATTCCTGTCCGGATTTCGATGGAGGTTGGTGCAACCCAAATACCGATCCGCAATCTGTTACAGCTTAACCAGGGGTCCGTAGTGGAACTGGATCGTTTAGCCGGTGAGCCATTGGACGTGATGGTCAACGGTACTTTAATCGCCCACGGTGAAGTTGTGATGGTGAATGATAAGTTCGGAATTCGATTAACGGATGTGGTGAGTCAGAGTGAACGTATTCAACGCCTGCGTTAAAACAGCCTTATTTTTATTCCCTAGCGTCATTGTGATGGCAGAAGCATCGGATGCTGGGCAGATGGCAGGAGCGTTGGCTGTAGATCCTTTGGCTTCTGCTGGAAAAGTGATTTTATTTCTGGTGTTGGTTGTTGGTCTGATTTTTTTTCTGGCATGGCTTGCCGGAAAAAGTCGGGCGCTACCATTAAACGGTGGCCATGGAGAACAGCTTAAAACATTGGCGGTATTACCCTTAGGTATAAAAGAAAAAGTAGCGGTGGTTCAGGTGGGCGAAAAGCAATTGGTATTAGGCATTACCCCCCAGCAAATTAATTGCTTGGCCGAACTTGATGAACCACTTTCTACCCCAGACACGACGGCACAGGCTCTCTCATTTTCTGACCTGTTGAAAAAAGCGGTGCGTTCATGAATCGTCTGGCGATAAAAATACTGTTTATTTTATTGTCCACACTGACGATTCCTGCAATGGCTGAAGACGAAGGCACTCAGAAGTCTTTTATCGGCATACCGGCGATGGTTTACCAGGCTAATGAATCCGGTGGCGAATATACGATAACCCTCCAGATCCTGGCGATTATGACGGTATTGACGGTGCTTCCGTCGTTACTGATTATGATGACCTCGTTTACCCGTATCATTGTGGTGCTGGCAATTCTCCGCCAGGCTATGGGATTGCAGCAAACCCCATCCAATCAGATCCTCCTGGGGTTAGCTTTGTTTCTGACATTATTTATTATGACTCCGGTATTTCGCGTGATTAATGTCGATGCGGTGCAGCCTTATTTGAATGAGGAGATTACGCCGCTAGAAGCTGCGGAACGAGCCATCAAACCTTTGCATGGCTTTATGTTGTCACAGACCCGTGAAAATGACTTGAATCTTTTTATGCGGCTGAGTGGCGAGACGGATATTGCCTCGTCAGCGGATACGCCCATTCATGTTTTGATTCCGGCTTTTATCACCAGTGAGTTAAAAACGGCATTTCAAATAGGTTTTTTGATTTTTATTCCTTTTCTCATCATTGATCTTGTCGTAGCAAGTATCCTGATGGCGATGGGTATGATGATGCTGTCCCCAATCATTATTTCTTTGCCATTTAAAATTATGTTGTTTGTATTGATCGATGGCTGGGCACTGATTATGGGGACCCTTGCCAATAGTTTTGGTACGGTCTGACGAGGGGAATAAGGATGACACCAGCAGAAATCGGCGATCTTTTCACTCATGCGCTTTACATCGTACTGGTCATCGTTGGTGCCATGATTGTGCCCAGTCTGATTGTCGGTCTGATGGTCAGTACCTTTCAGGCGGCAACGCAGATTAATGAGCAAACGTTGAGCTTTCTTCCACGTCTTGTCGTTACCTTACTAGCAATTATTGCCTTTGGTCCCTGGGCTGTAGCAACGGTGTTGGATTTCACTCGCCAGATTTATATGAATATTCCGTTCATTATCGGTTGAGCCGAATATGTTTGAATTTGATGTAACGGATGTTAGCCACTGGGTCAGTCGCTATGTATTTCCTTTTGCGCGCATAAGCGGTTTGTTAATGGTGATGCCATTAATAGGAACGCGGATGATATCACAGCGTATTCGGATTTTTCTGGCGGTCGCGATAACACTGGTTGTTGTTCCCGTGTTGCCACCAATGCCGAAGGTAGAAGCGCTGTCTTTAGCGTCTTTTATCATTGTGATGCAGCAATTGCTTATTGGTATTGCACTTGGGTTTATTGTCGAAATGTTAACCCAGGTCTATGTTATCGCCGGTCAGTTAATTGCTATGCAAACCGGTTTAGGTATTGCTACGACCGTTGATCCCAGCCAGGGTGCTTCGGTTGTTGTTGTTTCTCAGTGGTTTTTATTTCTGGTCAGTCTGGTGTTTGTCTCACTGAACGGTCATTTGGTCTTAATCGAAATCTTGGTCGACAGTTTCTTCACATTTCCGGTCTCTATGGAGGGCTTCAGTGCCAATGATTTTGGCTTGATGATTCGCTGGAGTGGCTGGATGTTTGCTGCGGCATTGGTCATTGCGCTACCAGCTATTGCTGCGTTACTGGTGGTTAACCTGGCATTTGGTGTGATGACCCGAGCCGCCCCTCAATTGAATATCTTTGCATTAGGTTTCCCGGTAACCATGGTGGTTGGCTTGTTTATTATGTGGCTGAATATCAGTGAAATGGCGGCGGGTTTTCAGGTTCATATGGATACTCTGTTTGAGTTTCTGAAAAAGCTCACGTTGAATCAGTAAGAAAAATGGCAGATCAAGATTCCAGTCAGGAAAAAACAGAAGAACCCACACCCCGAAGGCTTGAAAAAGCCAGGGAAGAGGGGCAGGCCCCGCGTTCTAAAGAACTGGCGACGACTTTGGTGCTGGTCGTCGGAGCATTAGGTCTGCTGATATTCGGTCCATGGATGGCTGAGCGTATGAACAATATTGCGTTAGCAAGCTTTACTATAGAACGCGCGGCATTGTTTGACCCTCGGGTAATGTCCAGCCAGTTGGGTGCAGCAATGATCGAGGCTGGCGTAGCGCTCGCACCCTGGTTGGTGCTGGTGTTAATTGCAGCATTTGCGGGTCCCTTAAGTGTTGGTGGCTGGCTGTTTTCAACCAAAGCAATTACGCCGAAGCTGGATCGCATTAATCCGTTGAGTGGCTTGAAGCGTATGTTTTCGATGAACTCACTGGTTGAGTTGATCAAAGCCTGGGCTAAAGTTCTGGTGGTTGGAACCGTTGCCTTTCTAGTGCTCAGTTATTATTTCGACGATGCTATGGCGCTGCAACATAAGGCTGCAAAACCGGCCATGGATAAAACCATCGAAATTATCATCTGGTCAGTTATCTTTTTGTGTTTTTCCACCGTGCTGATTGCAATCGCTGATGTGCCTTGGCAAATCTACAGTCACACTAAAAAACTGCGAATGTCGATGCAGGAAATCAAAGACGAATTTAAAGAAACCGAAGGCAAGCCTGAAGTTAAAAGTAAAATCCGTCAGTTACAGCGGGAAGTTGCTCAGCGCCGCATGATGGCTGATGTCCCTGATGCCGATGTTGTGATCACCAACCCGACTCACTATTCGGTTGCATTGAAGTATTCTGCTGAAGCGATGCAGGCGCCATTATTGGTTGCCAAAGGTAGCGATCAGACCGCTCTCAAAATCCGTGAAATAGCCAAAGAGCACAATGTTGCGCAGATGCAGGCTCCGCCGCTTGCCCGGGCTTTATACACCCACGCAAAAGTAGGTGAAGAAATCCCAGAAGGCTTATACGTTGCAGTGGCACAGGTGCTGGCATATATCTATCAAATGGATATGTTTGTAAAAGGGCAGGGGCCGAAGCCTGAGCGCAAACCTGACATGCCAATTCCACGCGACCTGCGGGTTGACCCGGACGGATCGTCACCTCAATAATTTTTAACCAACTGGTGATTTTAGGAAAGCTTCTTGCACTACCTCTCGTCAGTGATGAATTTCTGACGTTATTTGGGGTAGTAAAAACACATGGCCGTTGCTTCTAAACAATCAGTATCGAAACAGCAGGTAACCGGCCAGCTTAAGCAGATGGCTAATATACTGGCCCAGGGGAATCTCGGTATTCCGATTATGGTTCTGGTGTTGCTCGGTATGATGACCCTGCCACTGCCACCCTTTCTGCTTGATACATTTTTTACCTTTAATATCACCCTGTCGATTGTCGTTCTGTTGGTCAGTGTTTATGCACAGCGACCGTTGGATTTCGCTATTTTTCCGACCATTCTGTTGGTCGCAACGTTATTACGTTTGGCCCTGAATGTGGCATCAACGCGTGTGGTACTGCTTTACGGTCACGAAGGTGGTGATTCGGCAGGTAAGGTAATTGAAGCGTTTGGTGAAGTGTTGATTGGTGGCAACTATGCAGTTGGTCTGGTTGTTTTTACCATTTTGGTAATTATTAACTTTGTTGTGGTTACCAAGGGTGCTGGTCGGGTTTCAGAAGTGAGTGCTCGCTTTACTCTGGATGCAATGCCCGGTAAGCAAATGGCGATTGATGCTGACTTAAATGCGGGTTTAATCGAAGCGGATGAGGCGAAAAAACGCCGCGGCGAAATTGCCGCAGAAGCCGATTTTTATGGCTCGATGGATGGTGCCAGTAAATTCGTCAAAGGCGATGCGGTAGCCGGCATTTTGATTCTTATCATTAATGTTGTTGGTGGTCTGGCGATCGGTATGGGGCAGCACTCCCTGGGCTTTGGTGATGCATTGTCTGCTTACAGTTTATTGGCGATTGGTGATGGCCTGGTAGCACAAATACCGTCGTTATTACTGTCGACAGCCACTGCAATTATGGTGACTCGTAACGGTGGCGAGGAGGCGATGGGTGATCAGGTTGTTGGGCAGATGTTCGGATCATCACGTACGCTCGGCGTCACCTCAGGTTTGTTATTTCTTATGGGCGTTGTACCAGGAATGCCTCATTTGGTATTTCTCAGTGCTGCCGCTATTGCAGGCACTGCAGCTTACGTATCTCATTGGCGGAAGGAAGGTGGCAAGTTAGGAGACGCCTTTGTTCAGCGCTTCGGTTTGCAATCAGACGTCAGCAGTGCCGGTGCAGCAGGTGATGGTTCAAATGCGCTGACTGCACCGCAGGAACAAGCCGAGGCGGCGATCAAGCAGATGGAGGTGAAGGAACTCGGCTGGGATGATGTTGAACCCGTCGACCGGGTGGGTCTTGAAGTTGGCTATCGCTTGATCCCTCTGGTAGATAAAAATCAGGGTGGACAGCTGCTCAATCGTATTAAAGGTGTTCGCCGCAAGCTATCTCAGGATCTGGGTTTTTTGATGCCCTCGGTCCATATTCGCGACAATCTCGACCTGTTACCTAATCAATACCGCGTCACACTAATGGGAGTGACTCTGGCTGAAGCAGAGATTTATCCTGAGCGTGAGCTGGCGATTAACCCGGGCCAGGTGTTTGGAGACATTGAAGGCATGGCGACCAAAGATCCGGCTTTTGGATTGGATGCGTTCTGGATTGATACTGATCAGAAAGACAGAGCTCAGACACTGGGTTATACCGTGGTAGATGCCAGCACCGTGGTTGCAACTCACATCAATCAAAAGCTTCACAAGCATGCCCACGAATTAATTGGTCATGAGGATGTTCAGAAACTGGTGGATATGCTCGCGAAAACCTCGCCAAAACTGGCGGAGGAGTTGGTACCCAATACCGTCAGTATCAGCCAGTTGTTGAACGTGCTGCAGAGTCTCCTGAAAGAAAGTGTCCCAGTGCGGGATCTGCGCTCCATTGCCGAGTCTTTGGCGAATATGGGAGGGCAGAGTCAAGATACTGCCGCCATGGTATCCGCTGCCCGCTTGTCTTTATCGCGCATGATTGTTCAAAACATCTTTGGGAACGCGGATGAGCTGCCGGTTATTACTTTAGATCCACAACTGGAACAGTTGTTGCTTCAGACTCTGCAGCAAAGTGCGCAACAAGGCAGTCAGTACGGATTAATACTGGAACCTGGCATGGCAGAAACTCTGCAGCGCTCTCTGGGTGAAGCTGCTCAGGAGCAGGAAGTAGCGGGGCGACCAGCGGTACTGTTGGTGACATCGCAGCTGCGTGCAGCGATGGCGGAATTTATCCGCAACGGCGTCGAAGCCCTGACTGTGATGGCGTATCAGGAAATTCCTGATAATAAGAGTATTACCATCGTTGCCAATGTTGGCGCACAAAATAACGGATAACGAACACGAATTTTTAAGCTAATGACCGGGGTTCTGGTATGAAAGTGAAACGCTTTGTTGCTGCCAATATGCAACTCGCCCTGCGCAAGGTTTCTCAAGAGTTGGGAGCCGATGCGGTCATTATGTCGAGCAAAAAAGTTGAAGAAGGCTTTGAGGTGGTTGCGGCGCTGGATTACCAACCTGGGCTTGAAGCTGAAGGTGAGGATGTTTCCCGCCAACTTGAATTGCAGAAAGAACTGGAGGCCGCTAAAGCCTATCGTGAGTCTCGTGGCAGCATTCTGGCTACTGACGATCTTGGTCAAGATCAGCAACAGCGTGTTGAGTTTGCTCAACGTTCAGATCTGAATTCAACCGAGGGCCTTGAAGAGGTACTGCGTGGTCTGAAAACTAACCAGTTTGACCGCTCGGCTGCTGACAAAACCTCGGCAAAATCTGAGTCTGCCAATTTTGATCAGCAAGCGTTCGATGCTCGTGTTGAACAATCGGAAGCGCGTTACAACAGCGCAATGCATGCCATGAGTGGTGAGCTGAAAGAATTAAAAAACTGGATGGTAAGCCACCAGGGCAGTGCCTGGGACACCAGTCGTCCTTTGACCTGGCAACAATCCCAGCTGTGGCAGCGTTGCCAGGACGTGGGTCTGGAACCAGCCTGGGCTGATCGTGTCGCCAGCCAGACTGACGATGGCGAATCTCTGGAAGATGCATGGCAACAGACGTTAAGAAGAATTGCCAGTGATTTACCAATTGCGCCCCCTGAATTGTTGGAAAAAGGCGGACGTTATGCCCTGGTCGGACCAACCGGTGCTGGTAAAACCACCACCATCGGCAAACTGGCAGCTCAGTTTGTGATTCATCACGGTCGTGACAGTGTTGCATTAATTACGCTCGATAATTATCGCGTTGCTGCTCACGATCAGATCAGCACTTTTTCTCGTTTGCTGGGGGTTGAATTGCATAAGGTAAACGATGAAAAAGCCTTTAAAAATGCGTTGTTAAAAACTCAAAATAAAAAACTGGTGCTGGTTGATAGTGCTGGATTGGCCAGTCAGGACCCACATTTTCAGACACAATTGTCTATGCTTAAAAAAGCGGGTTCTGGCCTGAAAAAATTGCTGGTACTCCCTCTGACCAGTCAGGGGCGATGCCTGCAGGAAAATTATGAACATTTTAAAGCAGCTGGTTTAGTCGGCTGTGTATTTACCAAACTTGATGAGTGTTTCAGCTTGGGTCCGGCAATGAGTGTTGCTGCTTTGACTAAATTACCAGTCACCATAGTAACTGACGGGCCGCATATACCAGATGACGTACATTATCCGGATGCCGTTAAACTGGTTCAGCTGGCCGAGCAAATGGCTCGAATGGCGCGTACCCGTTGGCAAGCAGCCGATGCGATGCACCTGGCAACTCAGTCTCGTTTTCAACAAGGAGCATAACCGAATATGTCTAGGCACCCTGTACAAGTCATTGCTATCACCGGTGGTAAAGGTGGTGTTGGTAAAAGCAATGTATCGGTGAACCTGGCAATCGCACTGGCAGAAATGGGCCGGCGAGTTGTGGTTTTAGATGCCGATCTCGGTTTAGCGAATATCGACATTCTGCTGGGTATCAGTTCAACAAAAACAATTGAAAATGTGCTGCAGGGCGAGTGCGAACTGCGTGACATTATGGCTCAGGGGCCGGGCGGTATCCGCATTGTCCCAGCCTCATCAGGAACACAGAAACTGTCTCAGCTGAATTCGATGGAACACGCTGGCCTGATACAGGCATTCAGCGATATTGGTGACGACGTTGATGTTCTTATCATCGATACTGCAGCAGGTATCTCTGATACCGTCATGAGCTTTGTTCGTGCCGCACAGGAGGTATTAATGGTGGTGACGGACGAGCCAACTTCGATTACCGATGCCTACGCTCAAATAAAGTTGCTTAACCGTGACTATGGCGTTTTTCGCTTCCGTATCATCGCCAATATGGTGAAGTCACCACAGGAAGGCAATGCGCTATTTGGTAAGCTTACGAAGGTCACCGACCGATTTTTGGATGTTGCTATGCAGTACGTCGGTGCAATTCCTCAAGACGATGCGGTGAAGCGCGCAGTTCAGCGTCAGAAGGCCGTTGTGGATGCTTATCCACGCGCAAAGGCGTCGGCGGCTTTCCGTGCGTTATCGAAAAAAGTGGACTCCTGGCCGTTGCCATCAACGCCTCGTGGTCATCTGGAATTTTTTGTTGATCGCCTGGTTCAGGAAACCGGGGCGTAGTCGTGGTTGCGGGAAGTTGTCTGGTGTATTCAGAAGTTCAAAATCACAATGTAGATGAATTAGTACGAGAGCATGCGCCGCTGGTGAAACGGATTGCGCATCACATGCTCGGACGACTTCCCGATAGTGTTCAGGTCGATGACCTTATCCAGGCCGGTATGATCGGTTTATTGGAGGCAACACGCAAATACGATGGCGGAAAAGGTGCCAGTTTTGAAACCTATGCAGGTATTCGTATTCGGGGTGCCATGCTCGATGAAATTCGTCGTGGCGACTGGGCTCCCCGGTCTGTGCACCGCAATAGTCGGCGTATCTCTGAAGCCATCAAACAGGTTGAAAGTGAAAAAGGCCGGGATGCTGAGGATAGCGAAGTCGCTGAATATCTGGGAATTACTCAGCAAGAATACCACTCGATTCTGCAGGACAGCGCCGGTTGTCGGCTATTTAGCTACGAGGAAGTGCTGGAGAAAAGCGAATCCGGCGCAGATGTGTTTGAAACTGACAGTCCTAACCCATTGGAGGGTATCGAAAGGGGAAGTTTTCAAAACAGTCTGGCCGAGGCGATCAAAGGGCTTCCAGAGCGTGAGCAGTTGGTGTTGGCGTTGTATTACGACGAGGAGCTCAATCTGAAAGAAATTGGTGCCGTTCTGGGGGTCAGTGAAAGTCGTGTCAGTCAGATTCATAGCCAGGCCGCGGCCCGTTTACGTTCTCGACTGACTGGTTGGATTGAATAACTCATTTTTCCTCGCAATCTGATTAATAAAAACCCTTTACCAAAGCGCTCTTCTGCTCCCTGTCTGATCGATCATCTTGTTACACAATCGCCAATCTGCCCTGCTGGTTTCTGGATAAAGCCATAACAAGGTCTACACTAAACCTTAGTAACGACTTGGAATATACAAAGTCGACTAGTGGAGGTCGTTTTGGACAAAAATATGAAGATTCTTATCGTTGATGATTTTTCTACGATGAGACGTATTGTCAAAAATTTACTGCGTGATCTGGGGTTTACCAACACGGCCGAAGCCGATGATGGGACAACTGCTTTACCGATGCTGCAGAACGGTGATTTTGATTTTCTGGTCACTGATTGGAACATGCCTGGAATGACCGGTCTTGAGCTGCTTAAGAAAGTACGCGAGGACGAGCGTCTGAAGTCCATGCCCGTTCTGATGGTAACGGCGGAAGCAAAGCGTGATCAGATTGTCGCGGCAGCACAAGCAGGTGTGAATGGCTACGTTGTTAAGCCTTTCACCGCCGCAGTGTTGAAGGAAAAAATCGACAAAATCTTTGAACGAGTCGAAGGCTAACCGGAAGGCAACGCGATGTCAGACATCAAACCGCAGGATGATGACGGTGCGATCGGCTCAGAGATGAAAACCTTGGCCGAAGGCATGTTAAAGCAGTTGGAAAACGGTGATTTAGGAAAAGCTGTAGCCATGGTTAACGATCTCAATCAAGTACGTGACCGCACCCTCTATGACGAGATAGGCCGGTTGACTCGTGCACTGCATGAATCCATCAAGAACTTGAAAATCGATTCCATTGGCGCCGGTTCAGAAATCGAAAATGCGACCGATAAATTAGCGTACGTTGTTGAAATGACAGATAAGTCCGCTAACCGAACAATGGATCTGGTTGAAGCAAGCTTGCCACTGGCGGCTGATATGCAAAGCCGTTCCGGTGAACTGGCGCAACAATGGCAGCGATTCCTGAACAAAGAATTACGGCCTGAAGAATTCCGTGCTTTGAGCAAAGATATTCAGGCGTTTTTACAGAACAGCGAAACTCAATCGCAGCAATTACAGGGTCAGCTATCAGACATTATGCTGGCTCAGGATTTCCAGGATTTAACCGGGCAGGTTATTCACAAGGTAGCGGATTTAGTCCGCGATGTTGAATCGCGCTTGGTGACTCTGGTGGCTATGGCTGGCCATGTGGATTCCATTACCGGAATTACCCACGGTGACTTAGAGGTTGGAGAAAGTCAGTCTGAGCCATCTGAGGATGGAAATATTGTGGCTGAAGGCCCCCAGATTGATAAATCCAGCGAAGATGTAGTTAGTAGCCAGGATGACGTAGATGACTTGTTATCCAGTCTTGGCTTTTAGAGGAGCTAACGGATGAGTTTCGATGCAGATGAAGAAATCCTCCAGGATTTTCTGATTGAAGCCGGTGAAATTCTCGAATTACTGTCCGAGCAGCTCGTTGATCTTGAGCAGCGACCGGACGATAACGACCTGCTAAATGCCATATTCCGTGGTTTCCACACGGTCAAAGGTGGCGCTGGTTTCTTACAGCTGAACCCATTGGTGGATTGCTGTCACGCGGCGGAAAATGTTTTTGATACGCTCAGAAACGGCAACAGAACGGTCAATCCGGATCTCATGGACGTTGTTTTGCAGGCGTTGGACAGTGTCAACGAGATGTTTGAGGCGGTGCGTTCCGGCGTTGAACCAGAGAATGCTGATCCGGCTTTGATCGAGCGTCTGCATCAGTTAGCGCTCCCAGAAGCCGAAGATGAAGCGAGTGTTGCCGAGCCAGCATCAGCAGAAGAAACAACTCCTGTTGCTGATGCGCAGCCTGCCGCTGAAGCTACTGCTGAGGAGGCCTCCGGTGATATCACTGATGATGAATTCGAGCAGCTGTTAGACGCGCTGGATGAAAAATCTGAAGTGTCTTCTGCGACTGTTGAGCAGCCTACTGCAGCATCTGGCGATGACGAGCTCTTTGATCTCGGCGGTAAATCAGCCGACGAAGACGATGAGATTACTGAAGCCGAGTTTGAAGCCCTGCTGGATCAAATTCATGGCAAGGGTAAACACATCAGTGCTGACGATGTTAAGAAACAAGAGTCCCCGGCACAGGAATCCAGTGAAGAAAAACTGCCACCGACAACTCCCTCTGGTGGTGATGATCTGATTACCGACTCGGAGTTTGAAGAGTTATTGGATCGTCTGCATGGCAAGGGTAAGCACTCAGCGACTGCGGATTCCGCAGCTGATACGAAAGCGCCTGAAGCACCCGCCACGCCGCCGCCGGTGAAGGATGCCCCAGTTAAACCTGCTGCAAAATCGGTTTCTGCTGAGCCTGCTGCAAAGCCTGCACCCGCTAAGCCTGTGGCTGCCAAACCTGTCGTCGCCCCAGCGAAACAAGAAGCCAAAAGCCAAACGGCCAAACCTGCTGCTCCGGTCAAACGTGCGGCAGATAAAGAAGCACCGGCCGCTGAAGCAACCGTTCGTGTTGATACCAAGCGCCTCGATGACATTATGAATATGGTGGGCGAACTAGTTCTTGTTCGTAACCGTTTGGTGCGACTTGGCCTTAAGAGCAACGACGAGTCGATGGCAAAAGCGGTTGCCAACCTGGATGTGGTTACCGGTGATCTTCAGGCGTCAGTCATGAAAACCCGTATGCAACCTATCAAGAAGGTGTTTGGTCGGTTCCCCAGGGTTGTACGTGATCTTGCTCGTCAACTGAAGAAAGAAATCAATCTTGAGCTGCGTGGTGAAGAGACCGACCTGGATAAGAACCTGGTAGAGGCTCTGGCTGATCCATTGGTTCACCTTGTCCGTAATGCGGTCGATCATGGTGTAGAAATGCCCGATGAGCGGGAGCAAAACGGCAAAGCTCGTGTTGGTACCGTTGTGTTATCGGCTGAACAGGAAGGCGACCATATTCTCCTGATCATCCAGGATGACGGTGGCGGTATGGACGCCGATGTTCTGCGTAATAAAGCAGTTGAAAAAGGCGTTATGGATCAGGATGCAGCTGATCGTTTGAGCGAGAACGAGTGTTATAACCTGATTTTTGCACCTGGTTTCTCAACTAAGGAGCAGATTTCGGATGTTTCCGGCCGCGGTGTTGGAATGGATGTGGTTAAGACCAAAATTACCCAGCTTAACGGGACGATTAACATTGACTCTGAGATGGGCAAAGGTACAAGCATCCGGATTAAAGTACCGCTGACGCTGGCAATTATGCCAACGCTGATGGTAATGCTAAAAGATCAGGCGTTTGCTTTCCCATTGGTCAGTGTCAATGAGATTTTCCATCTGGATTTGACTCAAACGAACATTGTGGATGGGCAGGAAGTGGTTGTGGTGCGTGAAAAACCCATCCCGCTATTTCATCTCAAACGCTGGCTGATTAAAGGCGAAGAGTTTGCCAAAGCCGATGAAAGTGCCCACGTGGTGGTGGTCTCGGTTGGTACAAAACGCGTTGGGTTTGTTGTCGATCAGTTAATTGGTCAGGAAGAGGTGGTTATCAAACCATTGGGTAAAATGTTGCACGGCACCGCCGGTATGGCCGGGGCAACCATTACTGGCGATGGACGCATAGCCCTGATTCTGGATATTCCGAGCATGCTCAATCACTATTCGTCGAGAACGATAAACGCGGCCTGAAGCCAATAAGGGGAAGGAATGAGCATTCGAGTTCTGGTAGTTGATGATTCCGGATTTTTCCGTCGCAGGGTCTCCGAAATCATCAATGCCGACGGTCGTATGGAGGTGGTTGGATGCGCGTCAAACGGACGTGAAGCGGTCGAAATGAACGCATCGCTGAAGCCCGATGTTATTACCATGGACTATGAAATGCCGGTTATGGATGGTATCACGGCGGTTCGGACAATTATGGCACAGCAACCAGTGCCTATCCTGATGTTCTCATCACTGACATTCGAGGGAGCCAGAGTAACGCTTGACGCGCTGGATGCCGGGGCACTGGACTTTCTGTCAAAAAATTTTGATGCGGTTGCGAAAGGTACAGCAGAAGTAAAGAAAGCACTCACCGACAAAATCGCCGCTGTTGCTCGCAAGCAGTCGCGGGTTTTGGCAGCTGCTTCGCCAAACGCCTCTGTATCGTCGCGGTCTTCTCGCAGTAAACCCATTGGCAAAATGGACCTGGTTGTTATTGGTACGTCTACCGGTGGTCCTGCCGCATTGCAAACCCTGTTCAAATCGATACCTGCTGGTTTTCAGACCCCTATCGTCATCGTTCAGCATATGCCAGGCTCATTTACGAAGGCGTTTGCCGAACGGCTGAATGGCATGAGTCCGCTGATTGTTAAGGAAGCAGAAGATGGGGATGTGCTGAAAAACGGTCATGTCTATGTTGCACCTGGCGGTATGCAGCTGATGGTCGACAAACGCAATGGCGGCTCAATTCATATTCATGAAAGTGATCAGCGAGTTAACTACAAACCCAGTGTTGATATTGCATTTGCTTCGGCGGCGAAACATTTTCCACGTTCCACTTTGGCCATTGTTCTGACTGGAATGGGTTCCGATGGCAAAGAGGGTGCACGTTTGCTGAAGAGTTCCGGTTCAACAGTATGGGCGCAGGATGAAGAAAGCTGTGTCATTTTTGGTATGCCTCTGGCGGTTATAAAAGAAGGACTGAATGACGATGTGCTTGCGCTGCAGGATATTGGTTCGCGCTTGAGCAAAGAGCTGGGGTAGAAATAAGACATGGACCGCTGGAGCCTGGTCGTTGTTTTTTTAGCCGTGGTAGCCGTGGTCGTTGGCCATTCTCTGGAAGGCGGTAGTCTCGCTGTTTTGTGGAATCCTGCTGCTGCACTGATTGTCTTTGCAGGTTCGGGACTGGCTGCTTTTGCACAAATGCCAGCCTCCTACGTACGCCCTTTTGTGTCTATGCTCTCCTGGCTGGTTGCGCCCACTCAATATTCATACGACGGCATGGTGAACAAACTGGTCACTTGCGGTAATGCGCTGAGGCGTGATGGCATTCTGGCGCTTGAACGTTTGGCCAATACTGAAACTGATCCTACCTTTAAAAAAGCCTTAACCTTGGTCGTGGATGGATACGATACCGACACGATGAGAGCAACAATGGAGTTGGAGTTTAAGACTCGGGCTGAGCGTGATCTGGATATTATTAACGTCTTGGACAACCTCGCGGGCTATCTGCCAACAATGGGGATTGTTGGTGCTGTTCTTGGTCTGATGCAGGTGCTGTCGAACATTCAGCAACCCGAAGCATTGGCAAACGGTATTGCGACTGCCTTTGTGGCAACATTTTATGGTGTCGCCAGTGCTAATCTGGTGGTTATCCCGATAGCGAACAGTTTGCGTCAGCATGTTGCCATTCGACGCCGTTATTACGAGTCAATGCTGATTGGCCTGTTATCGGTTAAAGAGGGGACGAACCCGATGGCTCTGAGGTTTCGTTTGCAGGGCATTGTCCTGTGAGTCAGCAGCAAGGCCCCGATCCGCACCGTTGGCTGGTTTCTTATGCTGACTACATGACCCTGTTGTGTGCCTTTTTTATCATGATGTACGCAATGCAATTGATCGATGAGGACGAAGGTGCTGCGATACGTTCGCAGATAGAAGCCGTTTTTTCTAACAATATCCCGCCGCCGCCAGCTACACCGCCACAACTTTCAATACCATTGGAGGAAGGGAGTGGTTTTAAGCCATTCTTGGCTGATATACGCCAACTTACTCAATTAATTGAAGATGCGGACGATATGATTGTAGAAGGAGAGCGTGATTGGATTTCGGTGTCATTGAATTCCGATTTTTTGTTTGGTCCCGGCGAGACCCGGATTCGTGACCAGGCTTTGCCGCTGATAGAGGAAATGGCTCGCCACCTGCGCAATTGGCCGCATCCGATTAATGTTCAAGGTCACAGTGACGATACGCCATCCATAGGAGTGAGTAACTGGGAGATCTCTGCACTTCGGGCGGCATCAGTGGTTCAGAATCTGGCCCTGTACGGTGTTGCCCCCCAGCGTATGGCTGCAATGGGGATGTCGCATTACCAGCCGGTTGCCGAGGGAGACTCACCAGAGGCTAAATCCCGTAATCGCAGAGTGGTTATCTTTATGACTCAGGGTGGCAATGAAACCCCATGGTCACGTCCCAACGAAGTAAATTGACACGATATTTGCTTCTCTCCGATAGGGTTGCTTTTCTAACCAATCCTTACAGCGAAGAACCAAAAAGCGAAGAACCAAAACGATAGGGTGAAATTTGTGCGAATCTGGTCGATAGCCAATCAAAAAGGCGGTGTCGGTAAAACAACCAGTGTGGTTTCTCTGGGCGGACTGATTGCCGAGCAGGGGAACCGGGTGTTACTGGTTGATCTGGACCCGCATGGTTCTCTGACGAGTTATTTCAAACAGGATCCGGATAGCCTGGAACGCAGCTTGTACCATTTGTTTTTCGAACAGCGCCATAAAGATAAAGCTTTTATTCAGAGTGTCTTAAAACCGACCAGTATGGCGAATGTGTCACTGCTGCCTGCAACAACTTCTTTGGCAACGCTGGAGCGCCAGGTCAGTGGCCAGGACGGTATGGGCCTGGTTCTGGCGCGATCATTGGCTCAGTTGTGGGACGATTATGATTATGTATTGCTGGATACACCGCCAATTCTGGGGGTGTTGCTGGTCAATGCTTTGGCAGCGTGTCAGCGTCTGGTGATTCCGACGCAAACTGAACATCTGGCCATGAAGGGTTTAGAGCGTATGATTCACACACTCAAGATGGTTATGCGATCACAGAATCGTAATTTACCCTACACCATTGTGCCGACTTTATTTGATCGTCGAACGTCGGCTTCCGTAATGACATTAAAAGAAATGCGACGAATATATCAGGGCTCTCTGTGGTCTGAAGCGGTTCCGGTTGATACGCGGCTGCGTGATGCCAGTCAGCAAGGGATTTTCCCGCACCAATTGGACAGCGCCGGACGAGGTGTGCGTGCCTATCGTCATTTGTTAGCCCTGCTGGAAGAATCCTGTCAGCAGGCGGAGCACTAAAATGAGTAATAACCCGCTTGGCGATTACCTGAATGATTTGCTGACTCCGTCACAACCAGCTGCCGCCGACTGGGACTCAATGCTGGCTGAGGCTGTTGAACCATTTCAGGAAACTACCGGGCAGGTGGATAGCACGGCAGCGTTGGTTACGCTTGCAGAACCTGAAATGGCTGAAACAACTATCGTGGCGGGTAGAGAACCAGTGTTGGCAGTAAAACCAGAGTGTCTTAACGCTCACGAGCGATATGCAGAACTGTTGAACAATCTTCAGCTGGCCAGAGTATTACCGCAGTCCCGCCTGCGCGATTGTGTGCTGGCATCGTGTAACAAAACATTGTTGGCGCGACAATACAAAGATTCAGAGTTGCCGGTCGTCACAGCGGGTAACAGGGTCAAGGTCGCAGTGTATGACTGACCCGATCAAACAGAAACCTTCGAACCATGTTGATGACGTACTTCAAGGCTATCTTGATCAACTGCTGCTGACTGCGACCGAAACACTGACGGTTGTTGATACTCAGACTCCGGAAGCTTCCGGGTCTGCAGTGACGAAAAAATTGATTAATACGGATGCAGTGATTGAATCATCAACACCTGAGCGTGTTGCCAGCTCTGTGATACAGCAACAGCAAACGGCGATTGATGCCAGTGTTAACTCGGTTATCGCCGTTGATAAAACGCCGTTTGCCGAACCTGACCCCACAAGGTTGTCACGGACTCTGACCGTTCCTCTGCAGCGAGTGGCTCTGCCGGACGCGGTTGACGCATTTCCGCAGGTTGATCCAGAGCCAGAACCACTGTACGACGATATTGCAGAACCTGCATTACAGCTTGAAGGCGATACACAGCAATCGGAACTGACAGCCAAATCCTTAGACTGGCGCTCCAGTCAGGGAGTTGAATGCTTAATTTTCAAAGTCGCCGGATTAAAGTTGGCGATTCCTTTGTCGTTGCTGGGTGGTGTGCACAATGCCAGCGATAAAATCACCCCTTTGTTTGGTCAGGCCGACTGGTCGGTCGGAGTGTGGCAAAGTGATGCACAGAAACTGACGATTGTAGACAGTGCACAACTGATTATGCCGGAGCGTGGTATCCGCCTGAATGACCAGGGTTTTGGTTTTGTGATTCAGTTAGATCGCTCGCATTGGGCGTTGGCGTGTGAGGAAATCTGCGACACTACCACGCTGGTTTACGATTCTATCAAGTGGCGCGGTGATAACAGCAAACGTCCCTGGCTGGCAGGTACTGTTATCGATGAAATGTGCGCCCTGATCGATGTTCCTAACCTGATGGATATGCTCGAAGATAATACCCGCCCGGCATGAAAACCCTTCGTTAAAAAAAAACTTCAATTCGGCTGGTACACTTTGTGCTGTCTTCTATAGTTAAGAGAGGTTTCAACGTGTTTTTGACGCACTGATCTTTCTTAGCGAGGATGTTTTATGTCAGCGATAGCCGGAAATAAGAGTGCAGACGATCCGGTTCTGCAGTGGGTGACATTCAGATTAGAGAATGAAACTTACGGTATCAACGTGATGCAGGTCCAGGAAGTATTGCGCTACAGCGAAATTGCTCCTGTACCAGGTGCGCCCCCGTATGTATTGGGCATCATTAACTTGCGCGGTAATGTGGTTACCGTAATTGATACCCGACAACGTTTTGGTTTGCCGACATCAGACACAACCGACCAGACCCGTATCGTGATTATCGAGGCGGAAAATCAGGTGGTTGGTATTCTCGTGGATGCGGTGGCTGAAGTGGTTTATCTGCGACAGTCAGAAATTGAAACCACTCCGAACGTTGGCAATGAAGAGAGTGCGAAATTTATCCAGGGTGTTTGTCATAAAAATGATGAATTGCTTATTCTGGTGGATCTCGAGAAGCTCATGACTGACGAGGAGTGGACAGAACTTCAAGGTTTATAGAGGTTTGTCATGGCGTCACTGACTCTGGTGCATTGGTTGTTAATTGGAAATCTGGCTTTACTGGTCGTTGTCGGCGGCTTTATGTGGTCTTTGTGGCGACAACAGCAATTGGAACAGGTCAGGGTAAACGAGAGTCTTGTTGCTCTCGATGAGGCCAGTCAGGCAGTTAGCCGCAGTACCATTGGCATGGGAAGGCGTATCAAGCAGATAGAGTCTCGCTTTCAGAAAGTTGAGCAAAAGGCAGTATTGCCGAACGCCGATGATGCTACCTTCGAGCAGGCCTCCCGCCTTGTTGGTCTTGGTGCAACCGCTGCCGAACTGGTTGATAACTGCGGCATGGCGCGTGGCGAAGCAGAATTATTGGTGTCACTGAAAAGGCAATAATGTCGTAATAATACGTACTTTTTGTATCGTAACCTTATAACAAAAAAATACATCGAGAGCAGATCTTCGTTCCTATACTGAAAGAGTGGCCATTGCTTGGAGGTATGTTATGAAACTTATTCTCGGTTCCCTTATGCTGGCTGGAAGTATGCTGACGGAATGGGAGGCTTTGCAGTCAGATGTTTCACACAGTCTGATATCACAGCAAATTCACAACGCGACATTTATGGAACGGACGCCCGAGTTTACTGATTTGTACATCATCCAGACCCCGGATAAAGGGCGTCTGATAACCATCTACTGCAACGCTTCTTACTGTTACAAACGCCAGGGTATTAACGTAAACGTCTGACTTACTTCACGTCATCTTTGTTGCAGTAATCACTCAGCTGCAACGCATCGAGTGAGGCCAACTTCCAGCCGGCTGCTGTCGTAGCAATAGTGTCCTAATGGAGATATCACATGGTTGCCCTCACGCAGTACTCCATTGAATTCAATCTCAAGTGTTGGTGACTCTGATCCTTTAGCCATCGAGTACTGCTCATACACGCTATGGGCCGAACGTTCAGTTTGCTGAATGTAATGCAGCGCTGCTTTGTCAGCACTGTCGAGAACCCCGGGTACTTGCGCCAAGGAAATGGCAATAAGCCCGGATGCAACCACAAGCCCAATGGTATTATCAATAAGCGTCGCCCCTTTGACGCTTTTGTACCCTTTCATATCAACAGATCTTCCCAAACTGTTTGTTTTTGTAATTCTGGCGCGCCAACTATACGGGGTTTGGTGTTGGTAGGGTAGCTGCAACTTTGATGGAGAGTCCGATTTTAACGGCTATCCGATATTAGATTTCGCCACGTTATAAAAGAAACTTTTACCGATCTCGGTGGGTTTGTTATTTTAATCACACCGATGACGTCTGTTGTCGGTCATTTACTCAGGAACCGCTGTACATCCCGATGATTAGCAACACTATCCAAACCGTCTCCAGCTTATGGATACATGCTTTACTCCTTGGTGCTGACCACCAGGGAATTGATCGCAATGTGTTGCTGGAACTTTCTGGTATTGAGGCCAGGATGCTGGATCAGCCATATGCCCGTATCAGTCTTGAACAAACCATGAAGATGTGGCGGGCAATGGAATCGTTATTACCGAATAGCGATTTTGGGTTGCTAATGGGCGAGCAGGTAAAACCCAGTCATTTTCAGCTATTTGCAATGAGTCTGATGCACAGCGAAACGCTGGAAGCTGCATTTGAAAAGTCGATTCGTTACACGCGGGTAGTCAGTGATGGCGGCGAGTATTGTCTGATAAAAGGTGATGGCGAAGCTGGATTGGTTTACCTGCCGCGGCGTCAGGATTTTATTCGCCATCAGATTGATGCTGTGATGGTGCTATTACGTAGCTTTGCCAATTGGCTGGTGTGTAAATCTTTGCCGATTATCCGGGTTGAGTTTAATCATCCGGAGCCTGAATCATTGGATAACTATCAACGTATTTTTCAGGCTCCTATCCATTTTGGTGCCAAACACAACGCGTTGGTATTTTCATCGGAAATTCTGGATGAACCACTCGCTTTCAGTGATGATAAACTGGCGTCGATGCATGAACAAATGCTGGAGCAACAACTAGCGTTGATACAGCAGCCTAATGCTGTGCATCTGGTTGAACATATTATCCGCTCAGCTCCTCTGTTAACGCTGGAGCGCGACGAAGTTGCAGCCGAGATGCGCATGAGCGCAAGGACGCTGCAACGAAAATTGCAGGAGTCGAATACCAGTTTTCAGCAGTTATTGGAAAGCGAACGTAAACGCCGTGCATATGACTTGTTGATCAACACTGATTTACCGCTTACTCAGATCAGTGAAGAACTGGGATTTGCTGAAAGCAGTGCCTTTAGTCGGGCCTTTAAGCGCTGGCACCAGATTTCTCCACTCGAATATCGACAGCAACGACGGGGTTAAATTCGCAGCTAAAAACGCCATTCTGCTGTGACATTGAACTGTTGCTGCAAAGATGACGAATCACGGATTTGTAAACTGTCTTCTTCTCGAGCATCACTAAAATCATAATATTGCCAATCTAGCTGATAGACGGCTGATATCTGCAGTTGGCGACTGAAGCGCCAGCGGTAGTTTCCTGCCAGGCGTAAAGCCAGATAATTAAACCCTTTTCTCAGACCATTGTCGGTAGCCAGGTAGTTATTTTCATCATCTTCAAAGGTGCCGTGGCCAAGTGCAAATTGCCAGGGCACATCCCAACCACGACGTTGTTGTTGAGCGCCAATGGCAATTGAGTAATGCTGAATTCTGGCCGGAGTCAGTACCTCTGCGCGACTAGGCAAGCGCTGCCTGATTGAAATGGGCTGTTGCAACAGAGTGTGTTGCAGACTAAACCGATTCAAGACGGAATAGGGACGGAATACTTTTACTGTTAGTGCCATTTCGCGGCGGGTTTGTTTCAGTAACAGGCTTTGCTGTAGTGCAAATACCTGATTTGTTGGCGTCCATAACGTGTTGTCCCGGAACTCACTGGTTAACTGCTGATCACCGCCCTTAGCCTCCAACAGCAAGTGATGATGCTTTAATCGGGCAAGCGGCCAGCTAACAAACCAGCGTTGATATTGGGCAGAGCGTTCAGAGCGCGAAGTTTTGCCTGGATAAGATTGATGCCATTGAATCGCTGGCAAAGAAAATAACCAGGTATTATTACCGGGTCGCAAAGCAGGGTTGAAGAAACAATGACTGGTTAAATAGCGGTCTGTGGTGTATTTCAGATTATCTACAATCGGAATATCCGATTGCTGTATACCAGAACCACAGCCCACCGTATGGTCAGCGAGGGAAGGGACCGGCAGAGTTGAAAGAAAAGCAGACAATAAGATGATTCTCATTGTCTGTGTATCGGCTTTATCCAATAAAGCTTTACAGGCTTTTCAGAATCTCTAACACATCGTCATGATGGCTTTTGGTTTTCACCTTTTCCATGATGTGTACCAGCTTGCCTTCCGCATCGATAATAAAGGTTAGTCGGTGAATACCTTCGTATTCTTTACCCATAAACTTCTTCAATGCCCATACGCCGTAATCATCAGCAATTTTATGATCTTCGTCGGATAGAAGTGTGAAGTTTAATTCATGCTTTTCGATAAATTTCACCAAACGCTTCGGTTCATCCGGGCTGATCCCAAGTACCACAGTGTTGGCATCTTCGAAAGCGGCTTTGGTGTCACGAATGCCCTCCGCCTGCACGGTACAGCCCGGCGTCATGGCTTTCGGGTAAAAATAAAGGATTACAGTTTTACCACGGAAATCTTTCAGCGAAACGGAATCTCCGTCTTGGTTAACGGTAGTAAAATCCGGTGCCGCTTTACCAACTTCTGGCAGATTTAATTTGCTCATACAGTGCTCTTTTTTTCGCTTGAATAAAACAATAAGGCTACCGTAAAAAAAAGGGAAATCAACCGTAGGAATATCAGGGATTCCTGAATGGATTGTAGAGCGTCTGGAGCTTTGCGCCCGCGTTGCTAAAGGTCTGATGCCAGAAAAGAAGTCACGGCAGGCAATTGGCCGTACTTGAATTAGAGAGAATCTCTGTCAGTCGATTTTGATTTTAATGTCTGACTTTGGAATGCAACAGCAAGGCAGGATTTCGTCATCATTGATCCAGGCCATTGGTTCTTCGTTGTAATGCACTTCGCCTTCCAGTAACTGTACCCGGCAACTACCGCAATAACCTTCGCGACACTGATAATGCACTTCGATATTTTGTGCTTCCAACGAATCAAGCAATGTACCGGCATGCTGAAATTGAACTGCCTGATTACTATCACTGTTCAGGCTGTTGTGAATTTCTACTGCATAAACCGGTTTGCCCATGCCTTCGAGTTCGATTTGGGGATCGGCGTCGGGCTGTTCCGGATTGCTTTCTGGCAGATACAGTTCACCCTGAACGCTATCAACATCCGCTACGGGCGCTAAAGCTTCCAACTCGAACTGATCACAACCACTCTCGGTGGTTGGTGTCAGTTCGAAATCATCAGGTTTATTTTCAGACATATGTAAGATTGCAACAGACATCCGTATCGTGTTCCGTTATAGGTAAAATCCCGGCTTACAGGTCGAAATCGCCAAAATCGTTAGTATCCACTTCGCTATCAATAGCACCCACCAGGTAAGAGCTGATCTCAGCTTCCTGAGGAGCAACCTGAACATTGTCACTGTTTAACCAGGCATTAATCCAGGGTAGAGGATTATTTTTGGTTTCGAAGATAGGATCAAAGCCCAACGCACCAATACGCTGATTCGTAATATACTCAACGTATTGGCAAAGAATGTCTTTGTTTAAGCCGATCATAGACCCATCTTTAAACAGGTACTCGGCCCACTCTTTTTCCTGTTCTGCGGCTTCCCGGAAAATAGTGACCATGTCATCGCGACACTCTTCCGCGATTTCTGCAAACTCAGGATCGTCTTTACCGCGAGCCATGATCTGCAGCATGTGTTGAGTACCGGTTAAGTGCAGTGCTTCATCGCGAGCAATCAATTTAATGATTTTGGCATTGCCTTCCATTTTTGCACGTTCAGCAAAAGCGAAAGAGCATGCAAAACTGACGTAGAAGCGAATCGCTTCCAGCACATTAACGGAAATCATCATACGGTACATACGACGTTTTAAATCACGCAAATCGATGTCAATGGTTTCGCCATTAATGGTGTGAGAACCCTCACCCAATTGAGTGTAATAGTTCGACAGCGCAATAAATTCATCGTAGTGCTTCGTCACAGACTCGGCACGTTTGGTGATGTGTTCATTTTTAGTGATATCGTCAAAAATATCGGCCGGGTTTGGCACAATATTACGAACAATATGTGTGTAGGAACGGCTATGAATGGTTTCACTGAATGACCAGGTTTCAATCCAGGTTTCCAGTTCAGGTAGTGAAACCACTGGTAATAATGCCACATTTGGCGAGCGCCCCTGCACGGAATCCAGCAGTGTCTGATACTTCAGATTAGAAACAAAGATATGTTTCTCATGCTCTGGCAAATCAAGGAAGTCTTTGCGGTCGTTGGTCAAATCCACTTCTTCCGGTCGCCAGAAAAAAGACAATTGCTTTTCGATAAGATTTTCGAAAATTTTGTGTTTTTGCTGGTCGTAGCGCGCGACGTTCACCTGTTCACCAAAAAACATTGGCTGGGCAAAAGTATCAAATTCGTTGCGGTTAAAAGTGGTATAAGCCATTGCAATCTTCTCAGTGGTTACGCCGTTGTAAGACCATACGGCGCGACCGGGTTACTCTCATTAATTAGTTTGAAGATCTGACCAACAATCAGATCTTACAAGCGCCGCCTTCGCAGCCATCGTCTTCTTTTTCAGCTGCTTGCGGATCTTCCATACCATCGCGAGTGTTGTGGTAGTACAGAGTTTTTAAGCCGTTTTTATAAGCCGTTAGCAGATCTTTCAGCAGTTGTTGCATCGGTACCTTGCCACCGAAGCGCGCCGGATCGTAGTTGGTGTTGGCAGAAATCGCCTGGTCAACAAATTTTTGCATAATACCCACCAGCTGCAGATAACCCTGATTATCCGGGATTTGCCACAGCAGCTCGTAGTTGTTTTTCAGTTTGTCGTAGTCCGGGACAACCTGTTTCAGGATACCGTCTTTACTCTGCTTAACGCTGATATAACCCCGAGGTGGCTCGATACCATTCGTCGCGTTACTGATCTGAGAAGACGTTTCAGATGGCATCAGTGCCGTTAGGGTGGAGTTGCGTAAGCCATGCTCCTGAATCTCTTTACGCAGAGATTCCCAATCCAGTTGTAGTGCTTCGTCACAGAAGCTATCCACTTCTTTCTTGTAGCTGTCGATGGGCAGAATGCCCTGAGCGTAGGTGGTGTCATCAAACAGTTCACATTTGCCCTGTTCTTGCGCCAGCTGATTAGAGGCTTTGAGCAACCAGTATTGAATGGCCTCAAAAGTACGGTGAGTAAGGCCATTGGCACTACCGTCAGAATACTTCACGCCGTTCTTAGCAAGGTAGTAGGCATAGTTGATAACACCCACCCCAAGGGTACGACGGCCCAGACTAGCCCGTTGTGCTGCAGCAACCGGATAATCCTG
The DNA here is from genome assembly GCA_022448365.1 of Saccharospirillaceae bacterium. Classification (NCBI taxonomy): domain Bacteria; kingdom Pseudomonadati; phylum Pseudomonadota; class Gammaproteobacteria; order Oceanospirillales; family Saccharospirillaceae; species Saccharospirillaceae bacterium. Next base: position 488,713 of record JAKVCS010000004.1, read on the forward strand.
ATAACTCAGCAGACTGTCCAGAGCACGAACAATAAGGTCTGCTAGTTCTTCCAGTTCAGCCAGGTCAGTGACTGTACCCAGGTTGAAGGCCGCCAGAGTACACAGAGCAATTTCACCGTTTTCGTCGTTAATTTCTTCCAACGGTTTGGTCGGTAGAGCAATTTCCAGACACAAATTGGATTGACGAACCGGCGCACGTTTCGGATTAAATGGGCTGTGGGTATTACAATGGTCAACATTCTGGACATAGATGCGGCCAGTGCTTGCACGCTCTTGCATCATACCGGAGAACAAATCAACGGCTTTAACAGTCTGCTTACGAATGCTGTCGTCGGCCTCGTACTTGGTGTAGAGCTGATCGAACAGTTCCTGATCTTCGAAGAAGGCATCATACAGACCAGGCACATCTGACGGAGAGAACAGGGTAATGTTGCCGTTTTTGATCAGGCGTTCGTACATCGTTTTGTTGATCTGAACACCGTAGTCGAGATGACGTACGCGGTTTTCTTCAACACCGCGGTTATTCTTCAGTACCAACAGGCTTTCAACTTCCAGATGCCACATTGGATAGAATAATGTGGCGGCACCACCACGGACACCACCCTGAGAGCAGGACTTAACGGCGGTCTGGAAGTGCTTGTAGAAAGGAATACAGCCGGTGTGGAAAGCTTCACCACCACGAATCGGGCTACCCAAAGCACGAATACGCCCACCATTAATACCAATGCCCGCGCGCTGAGACACGTATTTAACAATAGCGCCAGCGGCTGCATTGATCGAATCCAGGCTGTCACCGGCTTCGATCAGCACACACGAACTGAACTGGCGGGTAGGTGTACGAACACCTGCCATGATTGGGGTTGGCAGCGACAACTTAAAGCTGGATACCGCGTTGTAAAAGCGTTTGATGTAACCCAGACGGCGTTCTTTATCATACGACGCAAACAAACAGGCGGCGATCAACACGTATAGGAACTGGGCGCTCTCATAAACTTCCCCAGTTACACGGTTTTGCACCAGGTATTTACCTTCCAGTTGTTTGACCGCGGCATAGCTGAAGTTCATATCACGCGAATGATCGATAAACTCATCCATCGCAGCGAATTCTTCCGCGGTATAGTCTTCCAGCAGGTGTCGATCGTAGCGTTGGGCCTCGACCATTTTTTGTACATGATCCAGCAAAGCGGGCGGTTCAAAGCGGCCGTATGCTTTCTTACGCAGGTGGAAAATATTCAGCCGGGCAGCCAGGTATTGGTAATCCGGAGTTTCTTCAGAAATCAGGTCTGCAGCAGCCTTGATCAGGGTTTCATGGATTTCAGAAGTCTGTATGCCATCGAAAAACTGCAGATGTGCTTTTAACTCAACTTCAGAAACGGACACTTTGTCCAGACCATCGGCGGCCCAGGTAACTACTTTGTGAATCTTCTCTAGATCGAGAATTTCCTGACGCCCATCACGTTTGCTGACTTTGAGCTGACTGTTCATGCTGATTGTGCCTGTATTCAAGGGAAACTACTCCATCTATCCCTGATAGAAATAATGTGAATCCATAGATGTTGACGCCTGGGTTAAAAGCCTGTAGATGACTCTCTAAGTGACTGAGTTGTCGACAGAATTTATAAGGCCGAAGCACAAGATAATGCGGTCAGAGTGGGTTTTCAACCCCAAATGTAGTGTGTCGTAAAAATGACATGTGGATAACTTGTGTGTAGTTGGTGGACACTATTTCTGCACTTTCGGGCAGCGGTTGCCGTGTCTGATTTGGTGTGAAAAAGGCACCATCAGCAAATGTTTTTTCGTTACTATGCAACAAAGCGTAACTAGGTCTAAAGTTATATCTATATGGCCGACTGGCAAAGTATTTAAGGATTGGTAAGGAACCATGTTGAAACAAGAAAATGGTCAAAACCCGGAAGAAAACTGGCGCATTCTGATCGTTGAGGATGATGAGCGTCTGGCGACACTCACTAAAGACTACCTCGAAAGCAACGGGTTGAAAGTATCGGTCGAGGGCGATGGTAGCCGCGCGATTGAACGCATCAAGACAGAGCAACCCGATCTGGTGGTGCTGGATCTTATGCTACCAGGCGAAGATGGCTTAGCCGTTTGCCGTATTGTACGTCCTTATTATAAGGGTCCGATTCTGATGTTGACGGCACGTACGGAAGACCTCGACCAGGTGCTTGGCTTAGAAATGGGTGCTGACGACTACGTGGCTAAACCCGTTCGTCCTCGTGTGTTACTGGCACGCATTCGCGCATTGTTGCGTCGGGTTAAGGAAGAGCCGGAACAGGAAGAAATGGAAGCCGGTGGTGATAACCGTCTGACCTTCGGTAACCTCGTGGTGGATAATGCCATGCGTGAAGCTTGGCTGGATGGGCAAAGTATTGATTTGACCAGCGCCGAGTTTGATTTGTTGTGGTTGCTCAGCTCCAGCGCCGGGCGTGTTTTGACACGGGAGGAAATCTTCCACCAGCTGCGGGGTATTGAGTATGACGGTCAGGATCGTTCTATTGATGTACGTGTCTCGCGTATTCGTCCAAAAGTCGGTGATGATCCGATGAACCCGAAACGTATCAAAACTGTGCGTTCTAAGGGTTATCTGTTCGTGAAGGAAATCTGAGCGCGGGAGACAGCGTATCTTTATACGGGTTTATTCCGGACTGTTAGCAGCCCTGCTGGTGGTGGGCATTTTATGCACGGCTGCGTTGCAGCTGGTTAACTTTGTCCGCACAGCACAGTTTAATGAAGACATTGTCAGCGGTAGCTTGTTTATGCTGGCGCAGCGGCTGGAGGAAAATCCGGCCGCATTGAGGGAATTATCGGCGTTGTTTGATGCGGATATGCAAATCTTGCCATTGGCAGAGGCGCGTACCGATCTTGATGATTATCAGATTCACCGTCTTGCCCGAGGTCAGGCATTGATCTTTCTGACCAATGATGGGCGCAGTGTTCGCTTGATTAAGGACCTTAATCTGCAACGGGTGCTGGATATTGAACTCAATGCCGTAACGGATATTCAGGCTCAGGCTGCAGCTTTCCTGTTAATGCAGGATTTTCGGCGCAGTGGTCTGGAGATCGAAACTTTCCTGAAACAAGTACAACCGAAGTTTGGTTTCCCGCTGAAAGCACTTCCTTATGATCAACTCAATCTGACTGACACCGATAAGGGCAGGATGCTGTACGGAGACATCCTGGTGCGTATATCTATCGAAGGGAACAGAGCCGAGGCGCTGGCCAAGTTGCCTGGCGAAGAACGCGCTTTAGTTGTTGGCCCCATTAATGCTTTTAACCCTTATTCCTGGCAGGCGATCATGGTTATTGCCACGATCGGTATTATGTTGATCGGGCTGGGGGTTTATTGGGTGGTGAATTCATTTGAAACGCGATTACGCAAACTCGAACAGGCGACCAGTCGTCTGGCGCAGGGTCATCTAAATGCCAGGGTGGCGGTGACCGCCAGTGATCCTGTCAGTCGTTTGGGGCAGGCGTTTAATAAGATGGCGGATCACATTCAGCGCCTGATTTCGATTCAGCGGGAAATGGTTCGTGCGGTGTCACATGAATTAAGAACGCCGGTAGCGCGTATCCGATTTGGCGTACAAATTATCGAAGATACGGTTATCGACGATCCGTTTGTTGCTAAGCAGCTGAAAGGGATGGACTCTGATATTCAGGAGCTGGATGAGCTGATTGATGAAATTCTGACTTATGCTCGATTGGAAGAAGGCGGACCTATCCTCGATTTTCAAAAGGCCAATATTGCTGATATTGCGCTACAGGTCGTTGAAGAGGCCCGGCCACCCGAAAAAGTGACCGTGGGCTATGTTGGCGTTGAGCCGGATAGCAGTCATATGGCGGAGGTTGAACCACGTTATGTGCACCGAGCCATTCAGAATCTGGTCGGTAACGCGGGTCGTTATGCCAACTCTCGTGTTCAGGTGAACTGTACTGTCGGTACCGATACCTGTCGGGTTGATGTCGAAGACGATGGTCCGGGCATTCCGGAGGAAGACTGGGATCGTGTCTTCACTGCTTTTGCACGGTTAGACGATAGCCGCACCCGCGCTTCGGGTGGCTACGGTTTAGGGTTGTCGATTGTGCGTCGTATTGCTTATTGGCATGGCGGTCGTGCCATGGTGTCGCGCAGCGATACTTTAGGTGGCGCCAGATTTAGTCTTATCTGGCCAAGAAGGCACCAGGAATAACAGTTCAGTAAATTTGTAAACACAAAAGGTTACATTTGAAAACGTATTCGCTACAGACGGTTCACAGTATTGTCGGCAATATAGCCCTCGCGTATCCCTAGGAGACGTGGTGAGAATGTAGCGAAGAAATTCGCTTTTTGGGGCCTGAATTTCAGGCCCTTTTTTTATGCCTGTCATATACCTCTTCAGTCAGGTTTGCTCTTCAGCCGGTAAAATACCGGATAGATGTTTAAAACTGCTCTCCAGTGCCTGCTGTAGAAAATCCTGAATATACGATGTGTCAGCTTGTTCTTTGCGAATTGCTGCATAAAGCGTTGGCCAGACCCCATCGTCGCCTAAGGGGCGGCTGGTGATTAGGCTTGCATCCAGATAAGGCTGCAATGCCCAGTTCGGTAGGCAGGCGACACCTCGTCCACTGGCAACGAGTTGCACCATCATCAGCGTTAACTCTGTTTGTCGGGTCATTTGTGGCTCAATGCCATGCGGCGTCAGGAAACGTTCAAAGATATCGAGACGCTTCCTATCCACCGGGTAATGAATCAGGGTTTCCTGTTGCAGATCGGTTGGTACAACACGACTTTGGCGCGTCAGTGGGTGCTGGTTGGCAATCGCTAACAGTGATTGGTAACGAAACAAGGGCTGGTAGTGAATATCGCTATGTGTATGCGGATCTGAGGTAACCACCAGATCAATATCACCACGAATCAGTGCCGGAATGGGTTCAAAGTTAAAGCTGGTACTCAGGTCGATCTCAACCTCAGGCCAGTGATCACGGAAACCGTTGATAGCGGGCATCAACCACTCGAAACAGCTGTGGCATTCAATGGCCATGTGCAAACGACCAACGTCGCCACCGGCCAGTTTTTTCAGGTTGCGTTCGGTGTGTTGCACCTGAGGTAACACCTGATCGGCCAGTTGTAACAATTCCAAACCGGCACGGGTAAAGCGCAACGGTTTGGTCTTGCGCAGGAATAGTGATACGCCAATCCGCTCCTCCAGGTCTTTGAGCTGGTGCGACAGAGCAGATTGTGTCAGGTGCAAGCGGCGCGCAGCTTCAACCAACGTTCCGCCATCACGAAGCGCCGCAAGCGTGCGCAGATGCTTTATATCCAATAAGGACATGAGTAACTCTCAGCTTTTTTCAGCTTTATATGTTATTCCTTCATAACCCATGTTGGAAGCGGCGAATAATATTACTTTGTTCTTCCATCAGTAAAGACAGCTCGTCGCACTGGCCGTTCATATCCTGCGCCAGCTTTTCAGCTTCGTCCGATAACCCCTCCAGTTGCAATAAATGTTGAGAGATATCGCTGGCCGCTGAATTTTGTTGATCAACTGCCACACTGTTTGCACCGGCAATTTGCTGAATATCGGTAAGTTCATTGTTGATGGCTGAGAAGACCTCGGTTACTTGCTGTGCATTGACCAATGTCTGAGCCGTCGACTCCTGACCTTTTTTCATGGCTTTAACGGCATGTTCACTGTGCTGATTGAGACCGTTAACGATCGTTTGAATCTCACCCGCAGACTCTTGTGCCCGCTGGGCCAGAGTACGCACCTCATCGGCAACGACCGCGAATCCGCGACCTTGTTCTCCGGCGCGTGCGGCTTCGATCGCGGCGTTTAGCGCCAGTAAGTTAGTTTGTTCAGCAATATCACTGATTGCCTGAAGGAAGCGGTTGACCGCCAGGGTTTCTTCCGCCAGATCTTCAATGGCACTGGCCGTGGTTTTTAACTCCTGCTGTAAGGTTCCTGTCTGGTTCATCATGTCGTTAATATTGTTCTGGCCACGTTGAGCCGTTGCCGAAGCCGTATCGCTGGCATCGCTGGATTGCTGATTGTTTTCTGCCAGTTTGTCGGCTGCACCCTGAATCTCCTGACTGGTACGTTCAACTTCAACAGTATAAGTGTGTTGTTGTTTTACCCGGTTCAGAGTGTCACCTGACAGTTTGACGGTATTGCTGGTTGCATCCTGAAGTCGCTCTGTATTGTCGGCGACTCTGACCAATACCGTTTGTAAGCGGCGGTCCATGGTATGCATCGCAACTTCGATATCACCGCAGACATCGGTGCGGCCGGTATAAATCCAGGTCATCATGCGGTTGTCTTTAACCCGCCGTGTTTTCTCGCTAATCGTGCTCATTTGCTGGTGGTTCAACCAGATCGAAAACAGACTGGCAGTAAAAGCCAGGGTGGTTATCAAAGCACCGGCGGAACCAATGATTAACGCCGCCAGAACCAACAACCAGGGTGCATACATCAAAGCATAGTGTTTGAAATCAGAGCTTTTAGGAACGGCAGCTTTCCCCTGATTAATACGCCGATAGGCTATTTCGGCACGTTCGATTTGTTGAGCTGAAGGTTTAACGCGCACGGATTCATAACCGATCACATTTCCTTTGTCGTAAAGCGGTGTTACATAGGCATCAACCCAGTAATGATCGCCGTTTTTACAACGATTTTTCACAATGCCAATCCAGTGGCGGCCGTCTTTTAGTGTGCGCCACATATCATCAAAAGCGGCCGCTGGCATATCCGGGTGACGAACCAGATTGTGAGGGCTGCCAATTAACTCGTCACTGGAAAAACCACTGATGTCCGCAAAATGGCGATTACAGTGGGTAATGATGCCTTTCAGATTTGTTGAAGACACCAGGTGGCAGCCTTCTTTTAAATGCACCGTTTTTTGAGTAACTGGTTGGTTATTACGCATGTCTGTGCTCATTAAATATACTGACTTTCAATATAGCTGAATTCGTATTTTTTTCCTGAGCAACAGCGGGATACAGAAAAACTTGGTTGCTCAAAGGCTTAGCAGTAATATTCGACACAAAATAAACAGGAACATACTCATGCCACGTTATTTACTGAGCCTGGATCAGGGAACAACCAGCTCTCGCGCTATTATTTTCTCCGAAAAAGGTGAAATCCTGGCCTCTGGTCAGCAGGAATTTACTCAGCACTTTCCACAGCCGGGGTGGGTTGAACACAACCCGGCCGAAATCTGGCAAACAACGCTTTCAAGTGCCCAGCATGCCATTAACCAGCTTGACTGTGACCCCACTGACATTTCTGCAATTGGTATTACTAATCAGCGTGAAACCACGTTGGTTTGGGATCGCGCTACCGGTGAGCCGATTTACCCGGCGATTGTCTGGCAGGATCGGCGCACCGCCGATCAGTGTCAGGCATTGAAAAACGACGGCCTTGAGGAAAAGGTGGCAGCGAAAACCGGTTTATTACTCGACCCGTATTTCTCGGCCAGTAAAATCGCCTGGATTCTTGACCATGTGGATGGGGCGCGAGAACGTGCGGAAAAAGGTGAGCTGGCGTTTGGTACGGTCGATACCTATTTGCTGTGGCAACTGACGGGCGGTGAGAGTCATGCGACTGATGCAACAAACGCATCGAGAACGCTGATATTCGATATCCATAATCAGCGCTGGGATGACGAGCTGCTCGAGCTGTTCCGGGTGCCTAAAGCGATACTGCCAGAGGTCAAAGACAGCTCGGCAGATTTTGGCAAAACACGGCAGGCGCTGTTCGGAGCTGAAATTACCATCGGTGGCATTGCCGGAGATCAGCAAGCGGCACTGATTGGGCAAGCGTGTTTTGAACCGGGAATGGCGAAGAGTACTTACGGCACCGGTTGCTTCATGGTGATGAATACCGGTGAGCAGGCGCTGCAGTCGACCAGTCGCATGCTAACGACCGTCGGGTATCGTATCGACGGTAAAACCACCTACGCGCTGGAAGGTTCTATTTTTATGGCCGGCGCCACCATTCAATGGATTCGTGATGGTTTGCAGTTAATTGATAACGCGAAAGAGACCCAGCCATTGGCGGAACAAACCGGCTACGACAATCCGGTTTATATGGTACCGGCGTTTGCTGGTCTTGGTGCTCCTTATTGGGACCCACAGGCAAAAGGCGCCATTATGGGATTAACCCGTGACACCGGTATTAAAGAAATTGTGACTGCGGGTTTGCAGGCCGTCTGTTACCAGACCCGCGACTTGCTGGAGGCGATGGCAAAAGACGGTGTGAAGCCCGCTGAGCTGAGAGTTGACGGCGGTATGGTAGTTAACTCCTGGCTGATGCAGTTCTTGTCTGACACACTCGCACTGAACATTACACGTCCGCAAGTTACCGAAACCACCGCTTTGGGAGCGGCATTTTTGGCCGGTTTACAGGTTGGCATCTTTGACAGCCTGGAAGACGTCTCAACTTTGTGGGTGCACGAAAAGGAGTTTGTTCAACAATTGGATGACGAGACTCGCGAGCGTCTCTATCGTGGTTGGCAGGAAGCCATTAATCGTGTGCGTACGCAGCAGTAAAATGCTGCTATTCCGTCGCATTGCACAAACCCCGGCTCCGGATTGGTAATGACAATCTGGAGTTTGGTAACTTTACGTAATATGACATAGCCGTGTAGTTTTTAATCTCTATAATCTCCCGCTTGTTCTTATGCATGGGATGCACTCGTGGGACAGCTTCATAAAGACATAACCCGTCGCCATGGTTTGGCTACGGCAGCTTCAGCTATATTCAGCTTGTTGTTATTGTTGGGTTATTTTCTGCAACTCACTCAGCTGACGGCTACGCAGCTGGTGGTGATTTTCTGCAGCTACTGGAGCGTCCATCTGTTGATGCTCTATTGGGTTATCACCGGCTTTAGCCAACGTTATTCTGACCCCAGCCTCACCCTTCCGTTCATGCTCTGGAATATCCTGTATATCTCCGTCATGTTGTTATGCGCCAAGGAACTGCGTCCGGTCTTGATGCTGGCCTATCTGGCCGTCATGCCGTTTGGGGTATTCCGCCTGAGCTGGAAGGAATATCTGGGTATCTGTTTGTTCGCGATGAGTTGTTACACCGGCGTGGTGTTGTATTTACAGCACAGTGGTGGTGGCTTATGGATTCCCGAACTTGAGGCTTTCCTTGGTATTACCTTCCTCGCATGCATTATGGCGTACACCGTTATCGGTCGCGAATTTACCATTCTTCGGGATGCTTACAAACGCAAGAACAGCGAGTTACGCCGCGCAATGGCGCGGATTGAAGAGTTAGCAATCACTGATGAACTGACCGGCCTGTACAACCGCCGTTACCTGATTCGTACGCTGGAAAAGCAACGTGCTTTGGCCAATCGGGAAGGGTTACCATTTGTGCTGGCCTTTGTTGATATTGATCACTTCAAACAGATCAATGATGTTCATGGACACCGCATTGGCGATCAGGTGCTGGCTGAGCTTTCTTTGCAGTTGAAAATGTCGATTCGCGAGGTGGATCTGGCGGCACGCTATGGTGGTGAAGAGTTTGTATTACTACTCAGTGGGTTGGAGTTAGAAGATGCCGGTCGGGTGCTGGATCGTATTCGTGTCAGAGTGACTGAGAAAGGATTTTCTGAAGTAAATATTCCCCTCACCGTTTCCATTGGTGTTGCCCAGTTCCATCCCGGAGAAGACTGCGAAGAGTTATTGAACCGAGCCGACCGGCTGCTTTATGAAGCGAAGCGAGCGGGCCGGAACCGGGTAAAAATGGAACCAGTGGAGATGCAACTGTTCACTGAAAGCATCTCCTGATGTTTTATTATTTCGCCAGGTGAGCGGACAGTTCTTCACTGCCACCGATGTGTTGTCCGGCGATAAACACCTGGGGTACTGTCTCGCGGCCTGTGAGCGCGCGTAATGAGGTGATGCTGGCATCACGACCCATCAACATCTCTTCGTACTCCAGGCCCGCTGCTTTCAGATCATCTTTAGCTTTGGCGCAGAATGGGCATCCTGGCTTGGTAATGATAGACACCGATTGTGGCAGTTCAGCATCCGCATTGATGTAATTCAACATGGTATCGGCATCGGATACTTCAAACGGGTCACCTGGCTTTTGTGGTTCGATGAACATTTTGTCCACGACACCGTCCTTAACCAGCATACTGTAGCGCCAGCTGCGCTTGCCAAATCCCAGTTCTGCTTTATCAACCAGCATACCCATACCAGCGGTGAACTCGCCGTTACCATCGGGAATCATTCGAATGTTCTCAGACTCCTGATTGGCGGCCCAGGCATTCATAACAAAGGTATCGTTCACGCTGATGCACACAATCTCATCCACACCATTGGCAGCAAACACCTTTGCTAATTCGTTGTATCTTGGCAGGTGTGTGCTCGAACAGGTTGGTGTAAAGGCGCCGGGTAACGAAAATACGACAACCGTCCTGCCGCGAAAGATTTCATCGCTGGTTACCGTCTGCCAATCATCCCCAATGCGGGTTGGCCAGCTAACGGATGGGACGGTTTGACCTTCTTTATTTTCTAATGCAGACATGCTGTTTTCCTCGTGGATAAATCCAGAATATTAAGTAGACGGCTTTAGTATGGTTGATTGTTAGGTGATTGGTAAAATAAATTAATTGAATTTATATTAAAGTAATTAGCTATCGATAAGTTTTACTGCGGATTCCGCCAGTGAGGCACTCAGGGTATAATCATGCCCCTAAATTGATTGGGTACAAAGATGTTAATTGAAAACAGCTCAAACCTGGTTCAGAGCGTTGAGCAGGGTAAACTGGCTTCGGGAAAGCAAGCTGATCTGGCGAAACTGATTAACGGTCAGGTGCTGGCCATCAGCGACGATGCACTCGCGTTGTTCGGCCGTATCGAGGATGTGATGGATGAGCTGGGGAATGGCTTACGCGCCAGTGCGGCAATTCCCTCAGAGTTTCAACTGAGTCTGCAAGATGGTTGTTATCTGCAAGAGCATCGCGCGGGTTATGTCGGCCTCAGTTCAGAGCGGGTATTGTTGATAACACTGAATGATGTCCAGATGTTTCCATCCAAGCAGGATGCTCTAGCTAATCGTAACGAGATTTTGCGCTTGCCACTGGGGTAATGTGTTTATCCCAGTTCCTCTGACGGCACCAAACTGTGGCTGCCTCGCACACAATTTCTACCATCACGCTTGGCCCGGTAGAGGGCTTGGTCGGCCAAATCGTAGTGCTGGTGCAGTTGCTCAGGCTCGGTGGGAATCTGAGAGTGAAAACCAATACTGATGGTCACCGACAGAGCATCGCCACCATGACGGACGGTCAGGCGCTCAACCTGTTGACGTAATTGCTCTGCAATCAGTGCTGCTCCCTCGCCCGGTGTATCCGGTAATAACGTGGCAAACTCTTCACCGCCGTAGCGATAGACCTCGTCCATCGGCCGTTTAATCATGGTATCCAGTGTGGTTGCCACCTTTTGTAAAACCAGGTCGCCGATCTGATGGCCATGGTTGTCGTTAAATTGTTTAAAGTGATCGATGTCGATAAGGAGCAACGACAGCGGTGTTTTCTCCCGACAAGCGTCATAGAACAGAGTGTAAAACTGCTGATCGAAACATCGGCGATTGCGTATCTGAGTCAAAGCGTCAGTGGTCGATTCCTGTTGTAAGCGGTGGTTAACCTTTTCCAGGTCCTGTGTTCGTTCTTTAACCTTCTGATCCAGTACCTCGTTGGCTTCGCGCTGCATATTAATAATCACATCCTGTGCCGCCATCAGTGCATGGCGCTCCCGGTTATGACGTTCAGCCATGCTCAGCGCCAGCAGAATAACCTGTGCCGTACCACCGATTTCGATAGCATGTTCAGTAATTAAGGTAACAGGCAAAATGCCAAATTTTTGCAGTGAGTAAACCAGAAAACCAAAAATCAGCAGACTGAACGCCAGAAAAAACAGTAGGACATCGCGTGAGCGGGTTGCATGCCAGAGGTAGGCGCCATTAAACAGAGCTGACAGGCTCATCACTATAGCCAACGCGGTCAAAGCCCGGATCATCACGGTGTAAGGGGTAAAAAATGAAGCAATAGCACCGATGAGTGCCAGGACAATATAGCCGATAAAGATGTGGTAGATTTTTCGGTTGAGGGTTTTCAAACGTAAAAAAGTCACTCCGAAATAGGCCATACAGGTGGCTGTTGCAGTCAGGGAGAGTAACAACATCAGATCGTTGAGTGCGGGTGCATTGGGCCATAATAAGGCAAACGTCCAACCGTGTGTGGATGCCATCAACAGCGCAAAAGAGCTGATCGTGACTGAATAAATCAGGAAAATACTGTCGCGGGATAAAACGTAAATCAGCAGGTTGTAAATCACCATCGACGCCAAAACTGCATAAAAAGCGGCATCAAAAGTGACAAACGCCAGTCTTTGCTGCCAGTAGCTGTTTTCTTTGTAAAGGCTGATAGGGAGCTGAATGGAACTCTCGGATTCTACTTTGATATAAATCCATTGTGCTTGTTGCAGACCCGTTAGAGGAAAAACAAACTCAGGCACGGCAACGGGTCTGCTGGCAAAAGGCAGGCTGTTGCCCGTGATAAATGTTTGTTGAGCACGATCCTCGGCAACAATAAACAAAGACAGTCGGTCCAGTAGTGGATAATTCATTTCCAGCATCCAGCGATCTGTATTATCCAGTGCCAAGTCTTCAATGTTGAGACGGAACCAGAATATATGTTCGCTGAAGCCAAAGTTGATCCCCTCGGCATCTATTTGTTGCCAGGCACCGTCAGGAAGTTGCAGTGCTTGCTGAAGATTGAGATTTTTTGCGGAGTGAAATACCTCAGCCGATATCGAGCCGCGTTGGTCTGGCCATTCATTGGATGGCAGCAAGCTGGCTAATAGTGCTCCGCTGGCAACCAGGGCACACAAGAAAATGAGTCGGGGGAGAAGTGACATAAACACGCATTAGCTGATGTTCTCAAAGCCAGTATAGACGGCATTTCTGACATTGACCCCAGGTTGGCGCCTGGTTTATGGTTCACAGCCATATCAACAGAGTGGATATCAATAGTGACTAGCAGCGGTTTTCAGACATTCGTAATTGGCGCTGAGCAGCCTGTAGGCCAGTATCTGGCGCGCAGTCTGAATGCCCAGGGGCTTATGTATAAAAGCATTGCACTTGAGAGCCGCGACAAGCTGCCGGTAACGCCAGGTGGGCGTCCGTTCTTTGTAATTGTGCCGACACTTCAGAGCGAAAGTTTTGCTCATGCTGCTTACTGGCTGGACCGGGCACGGGAAATAGATGCTTGTGTGGTGCTGATTTCCTCATTAATAGTATTTGAATATCAAGCTGGTGCGGTTGTCACAGAAGACACCTGTGAGTTTGCAGAAAATGAATCCGCTCAGGCTTTATTGAAATTGGAAGATCACGCACGTCAGACCGAGCAGCATCTGATATTACGCATTGGACAGCTGTTTTCGTTACAGGGTGACGACTTTGCCAGCCAGCTGCTTACCCAAGCTCGTCAGCAGTTACAGGTTGATGTGGATATGCAGCGGTTGTTTGACCCAACGCCCGCCGATGATGTTGCCGATGTTATCTTGGCAATCATACGCCAGCTGGTATGCAGTGATGATCTGTTTGGTACTTACCATTTCAGCGGTGTTGAGCCGGTGTCTGCTTACGCGTTTGCTGAGGTTATTATGGCTCAGGCCGGTCAGTTTGAAGATTTGTCTGAGCTGGAGCTGAAATCTCAGGAGGGAGGGATGATGCCGGAATTATGGAGTGTTTGCTCTGATAATACTCTGCTATTCCATACCTTTGGCATCAAAGAGAAAGCATGGCGTCAGAGTGTGGGTCGATTACTGAAGCGTTATTATCGGGTGGATGAATCGACTCAGAGTTGAAAGACGGCTGAGTCAATACACAAGCATGTCTGGCCTGATGATCAAGCCAGATTTAAAGCGGTGGATTCCTGATACAGCGCCATCAACTTATCGGTAATCACCGTACGGATGCCTTCACGCTCCAGGCTGGATAATGACTTCAGCTCTTTCAGGCGCAAGCGGTTCAGATGTAAACAAGGCAGTTTGTCGTTGAACTCCCGCAAGTCACCTTTCATCAGTACCGGCAGGAATGGGTCGTCGCTATTGGAGCGACGCAGAATCTGGCGCATACCTTCCTGAAATGGAATCGGCACAGAACGTACGTTCTTGTTCTTGTGTGAAATCACCAGATACAAGCCCTGCTTGCCGATTAAATTACCTGGGATAACGTGTAGCCCAGTCGCCTGAACGGCGTCAGCGCTCAAATGGCTGAAGGTATCATGGAATGCGTATGGGTCCGGCAGGATAACCATCTGGCGATTGGCTTCTTCCGGGAAAAAGATGCTGTAGTTGGTGTACAGCTGTTTTACAGAACCAGAGAATACACACAGGCGGTTTTCAAACTGTTTGATAAAGTTCATGGCTCGCTGATGCTGGGTTAGCTTCTGTAAGTCCCAGACCAGATCGGCATTTTGTTGATTTGCTGTGATATTCATTCGGTTCCACCCCTTGCACCAGCGTTTCCGCTTGGAGTTTTTCTCTACATACTAATCGAAGTTGACAAATTTTCTACACCCATTGCCGACCTTTATCAATAACTGACGTAAATTGTCACTTTATTGTCGTTTTGGCCGGAATTGTGCTCCTGATACGGGCTGAAGTATGTCGTGAAATTCCATTAACTACTGTGCGCTTGTCATGCTTTTGGACGTTAACCAGTAGGCAGTTTTACACTTGTTAACAGCAACGTTAACTCACTTAACAGTAACCAGGCATCGTTACCGTTTCCTTTCACCGCATTATCAACGGCTTCTGCTTGCTGCAGTGCCCGGTGGAGATCGTGTTTGGTGAGGTTTTGCAGTGCCTTCTTGAAAGGAGGCTGCTGTTTAGGCCAGATGTTATTTTTCTTAAAGGCTTCGCTCAATTGTTGTCCGGAATGATTGGATAAAGAAATCAGCTGGCGAATCTTTCTTGTTAATGCACCCAGAATCATAATTGGTTCAACGCCCTCACCTTTGAGGTGTGCCAGGATACGACTCGCTTCGGCTTGCTTACCCAATAAACAGGCATCTGCCAAACCGAATGCGTCGTAGCGTGAGCTGTCACCAATAGCCTCGTTGATCATGTCTTCATTGATGGTCTGAGTACCCAGCAGCCGCAGCTTCTCAATTTCCTGCACTGCAGCCAGAAGGTTGCCTTCGGTTTGCTGTGCCAGGGCCCCAATGGCTGCCGGTTCGGCTTGTAAACCAGCAATCTGAAGACGTCGTTTCAACCAACCGGGGTACTGATTGCGGTCGATCGGCCATACCGGTAAAAACACGCCGGCTTTTTCAACCGCTTTGAACCAGGCGCTGCGTTGTGCTGCAGCATCCATACGCGGACAGATAATCAGCAGCAGATTATCTGGGTTGGGCTGCTTGCTCAGGTCGGTTAGGGCAGCCCCTTTATCCGACGGCTTACCGTTTGCAATCCGTACTTCGAGAATACGACGGCTGGCAAACAGTGACATGGCGTTGGCTTCTTCGCGCAGGCCATTCCAGTCAAAGCCTGCTTCAGCATGAAACAGTTCGCGATCCTCAATACCAGCTTTACGAGCGGCGGCACGAATGTCGTCACAGGCTTCCATCACCAGCAGAGGCTCATCACCGGAAACCAGATAACAGGGCGCCAGACCTTTTTGCAATGTTGCTGTCAGTTGGTCCTGACGAATCTTCATGGTTGAACTGCTTCTGCCGCCGGACGTGGAATAAAGGCATCTGCCTGTGCTCTCTGCAAGCGACGCATCAGCTTACGAACCATGTCTTTTTCCAGCTCTTTTATTTGAGAGGACTCTTCCGATGCGGTACCAACAACGTTATTAATGTCATTGGTTAAACGACGCCGGGATTTGATCTGAATGGGGAGTTCACTGTTGCGTTCGACGTGTAATAAGCGGGCGCTCAAACGGCCATTAAGCTCGTATTCGGCGACCTGACCGGAGCTGGTCACCGATAGCGTACGTTTGTCAATTTCGACGGGATCAACTTGCAGTATGGCGGGAGCATCGCCAGCCATATCGGTCAGCAGGACGTTATTAAACTCCAGCTGAAGCTTCAGCTGTTGATTAAAACGGCTACTGGCCTGACTCTGCAGGAAAAGAATGCGATATTCCTTAGGGAGTGGTGTTACACCACGGAGATGCCAACCACAGGCGGTGAGCATTGAAAGCATTAAGGTCCAGATAATTAAACGCATTCTTCTTCCCAATCGAATTAGAGCCCGTGAAAGGCATCCTTTATTCAGACGACTCAGTTCGCAACAATATTAACCAGCTTGCCGGGTACCACAATCACCTTACGCACGGCTTTGCCGTCAATCTGCTTTTGTATTGCAGCATCTGCCATTGCCATCTCTTCAAGATCATCTTTAGAAGCGCTGGCTGGTGCATCGAGCTTGGCACGAACCTTACCGTTCACCTGCACAACCAGCACGATGCTCTCTTTTACCAGAGCGCTTTCGTCCACTTCTGGCCATTCTGCATCCAGCACTAAACCGTCATTACCAAAGGCTGTCCACAGTTCCTGAGCGATGTGTGGCGCCATCGGGCTTAACATACGGACCACTGCATTCAGGCCTTCTGATACCACGCTACGGCCACCTGCACTTGCCAGATCGAGCTTCTGCAACGTATTCATCAGCTCCATAATGGCGGCGATACCGGTATTAAAAGAATAACGACGACCAATATCATCGCTGACTTTCTGAATGGTTTCGTGCACTTTACGGCGCGCGTCTTTTTCCGTTTTATCCAGCTGATCCGCGGCAACGATTGAGCGATCTTCCTGCTGCAGCAACTCAAAGCTTAAACGCCATACACGCTGCAGGAATTTTTGCGCTCCCTGAACACCAGAGTCTGACCATTCCAGAGTTTGCTCCGGAGGCGCTGCGAACATGGTGTATAGACGCACAGTATCGGCACCATAAACATTGATGGCTTCCTGTGGGTCGACACCGTTGTTCTTCGACTTCGACATCTTGATCATGCCTTCGTGTTTCAGCTCCTGACCGTTCCACACCGCTTTTGTCAGGCGGCCTTTGTCGTCGCGTTCTACTTCAACGTCTTGCGGTGCAACGTATTCTTTGCCGCCTTTCTCGTTCGGGTAGCTGAAGGCATCTGCCAGCACCATCCCCTGACATAACAGACTGGAAAATGGCTCATCCCCTTTCACCAGACCAACGTCACGCATCAGTTTGTGGAAGAAGCGGGCGTACAATAAATGAAGGATAGCGTGCTCGATACCACCAATATACTGGTCAACCGGTAGCCAGTAGTCGGCTTCTGTCGGATCAACCATCTGAGTGTCGTCCCACGGTGAGCAATAACGGGCGTAATACCACGAAGATTCCATAAAGGTATCGAAGGTATCGGTTTCACGGAACGCAGTTTCACCCTCGAATTCGATGTTTT
The DNA here is from genome assembly GCA_022448365.1 of Saccharospirillaceae bacterium. Taxonomy (NCBI): domain Bacteria; kingdom Pseudomonadati; phylum Pseudomonadota; class Gammaproteobacteria; order Oceanospirillales; family Saccharospirillaceae; species Saccharospirillaceae bacterium. Next base: position 506,178 of record JAKVCS010000004.1, read on the forward strand.
CGAAATCCGGGTTGTTTTTAATCGGACTGGTGACACCATCCATGACCACGTCGGTTGGCAGTTCAACCGGCAACATATCGGCAGGAGTGGGTACTTGCTCACCGTCGGCTTTCGTGATCATCGGAACCGGAGTGCCCCAGTAACGCTGACGGCTAACGCCCCAGTCGCGCAGACGGTAGTTGGTCTTAACTTCACCTTTACCGGCATCGGACAGCCACTTGGCGATGGCATCAAAAGCCGCATCGAATTCCAGGCCATCAAATTCAGCGGAATTAATCAGCGTTCCTTTTTCCGTAAAGGCTGCGGCCGACAAATCAAAATCTTCCGGTGTTTCAATGACCTGATTAATTTCCAGACCGTATTTCTGAGCGAACTCGAAGTCGCGCTGGTCGTGTGCCGGAACCGCCATGACGGCGCCTGAACCATAATCCATCAACACAAAGTTAGCGACCCAGATCGGCACTTCTTTGCCGGTAACCGGATGGATAGCGATAAGACCCGTGTCCTGGCCTTTTTTCTCCATCGTCGCGATATCAGCTTCTGCGGTACCGGATTGATTACATTCTTCCAGAAATGCACTCAGCTCAGGGTTGTTCTCTGCTGCTTCTTTCGCCAATGGATGGCCTGCGGCGACAGCAACATAACTGACGCCCATCAGGGTATCCGGGCGAGTGGTGTAGACTTCCAGTGTTTCTGCGCGGTCTTTAATACCGAACTGCAGCTCTACGCCCTGGCTTTTGCCAATCCAGTTGCGCTGCATGGCTTTTACCTGATCTGGCCAGCCTTCCAGCTGGTCCAGATCGTTCAATAATTCTTCTGCATAATCGGTGATGCGGATGAACCACTGCGGAATCTCTTTTTTCTCAACCGGCGCACCGGAGCGCCAGCCCATACCATCGATAACCTGCTCATTTGCCAGCACCGTCTGATCAACCGGGTCCCAGTTGACGGTGGACATTTTTTTATAGACCAGGCCTTTTTCGTGCAGCTTGGTAAAGAACCACTGTTCCCAGCGATAATATTCCGGCTTACAGGTTGCCAGTTCGCGGTTCCAATCGTAGCCGAGGCCCAGCGATTTCAGCTGGCCTTTCATATACGCGATGTTTTCGTCGGTCCACTTACCCGGTGCGGTATTGTTTTTGATCGCTGCGTTTTCTGCTGGCAGACCAAACGCGTCCCAGCCCATTGGCTGCATCACGTTTTTCCCCTGCATACGCTCGTATCGTGAGATCACATCACCAATGGTGTAATTACGTACGTGACCCATATGCAGACGGCCACTTGGATAAGGGAACATCGACAGGCAATAAAACTTTTCTTTATTGGCATCGACGACGGCTTTAAAAACCTGTTGTTCTTCCCATTGGCTCTGAATCGAGGCTTCAATGGTTTTTGGCTGATATGTCTCTTGCATCATGGCGTCACTATAAAGTCTTACCTGTGCCGGATGATGGCGACAGGTATTGAGTCAACAGAAGAAATAAGAAAGCGCGAAAGTGTACCCGAAAGCCGAGTCTGTTCACACTCACGATTATGGCTATGGCGCTAATAATAAGGCCGGGTAGCGACGAAAGTAGTCCAGCATCAGGGTTATACAGTGATGCAAGCAGTGGTGACGATTTACTGAGTAATACTTGATACAGATCATGAGGCGATCATCTTTTAGCGCAATGATGGTGTTTGCCTCTTGGCCAGAGACAGCGGGATGCGTATTTTCGCCGGTCACACGTAAGCTATGAAAATTGTTGTATGAAGTATTTGCTCCGTATCCTGTTGTTGAGTTCTGGTTGGATTGTGCTGGCGTCTGTTGCTGAGACCGCCGAAAACATGTTGGTTGAAATGACCGTCATCCAGAACAATACCGCATTGATGCAGGCAGCCATGGAAGACGGACGTGAACGTGGTCAACTGTGTTTTCATTGTCACGGTGAAGATGGTAACTCCAGGCGTGATTACATCCCCAACCTGGCCAGTCAGAATGCTCTGTACTTATTCACCCAGTTTGAGCACTTTGCCGATGGCACCCGCAAAGACTACGTGATGAGTAAACTGGCAGGGCACTTAAACAAAGATGACCGTATTGCGATTGCCGTGTATTTCTCTCAGAGTCGGGTGCGCAAGCGCTCGCAACCGGTTGATGCAAGCGTGAAAGGCGAGCAGTTATATCGGTCGATGTGTTTCGCCTGTCATGGCCATGAAGGACATGGTAATCAACAATACCCGCGTATTGCCGGTCAGCCCTATGAGTATCTGGAGTCGACCCTGCTGAAGTTCCTGCATAAAGACTCTGAGCGGAAAAACTCGCCAATGTCGGCGGTAATCCAGAGCCTGAATGAAAAGCAGCTGAAAGAAGTCGCAGCCTATGTCGCCCATATGGAATAACCGACTGCCGATCTGATGTCAGCGATCAGAGGGAGGTCCGGTTCCGATTCGGTTCTGGGCCTTTTTTGTATTCTGATAGAATGCCCACGTTTTTTCTTGCTGGCAGAATACAGGCGTCTTTTTATGACTGATACCACATCCCATCACTGGCAATTCTGGGTCGATCGCGGTGGTACGTTTACCGATATTGTTGCGCGTCGTCCGGATGGTGAGTTACTCAGCCGAAAGCTACTGTCGGAAAATCCAAGACATTATCAGGACGCCGCCGTTGAGGGTATTCGCCGCATTCGTGCGGAATTTCCTCAGTTTGCGCAAGACGGCAGCGGGCAGATCGAATCGGTAAAGATGGGCACCACGGTTGCGACCAATGCACTGCTGGAGCGTAAGGGTGAAGATACTTGTTTGTTGATTAGCCATGGCCTGCGCGACCAGCTGGAAATCGGTTACCAGACCCGTCCGGATATTTTTGCTATCAACATCGCTCAGCCGGACTTGCTGTATAAAAGTGTGTACGAGGCGCCAGAGCGGGTGTTGGCTGATGGCACCGTTGACATTCCGTTGGACCCTGAAGGAATCCAGGTGATCCTGCGAGAAGCCAGAGAAAGTGGCTTCACCTCCTTAGCCGTGGTGTTTATGCACGCCTACAAATACCCACAGCACGAATTAATGGTGGGTGAAATCGCCCGGGAAATGGGGTTTACCCAGATATCGTTATCTCACAAAGTCAGTCCATTGATAAAACTGGTGCCGCGCGGCGATACCACGGTTGCGGATGCATATCTGTCGCCGGTATTAAAACGCTATGTGCAGCAGGTTAAAGCCGGTTTACCGCGGACAATCGATGGCAAATCTGTCGACTTACAGTTCATGCAATCGAACGGTGGGCTAACCGACGCCGATGTTTTCAACGGTAAAGATGCCATCTTATCCGGCCCGGCCGGAGGCGTGGTGGGCATGGTTCGCACCGCAGAGCAGGATGGTTTTAACCACATCATTGGTTTCGACATGGGTGGCACTTCCACCGATGTCAGTCACTATGCAGGTGATTTGGAGCGTGAAACTGAAACTCAGGTAACCGGTATTCGTTTGCGGGTTCCTATGATGAATATTCATACGGTCGCCGCCGGTGGTGGTTCAATTGTGAAGTTTGCCGATGGCCGTTTTCAGGTTGGGCCAGAATCCGCCGGTGCTTATCCAGGGCCAGCCTGTTATCGCAATGGCGGTCCCTTAACGGTTACCGACTGCAACGTACTGCTCGGAAAAATTCAGCCGCAACATTTTCCCCAAGTATTTGGCCGTGAGCAAAATCAGCCACTCGACAAAGATATTGTTGAGCAGAAATTTCGCCAGTTGGCCGATCAGGTGAGTGCCTACAACGGTGAACAGCAGACGCCACAACAAATTGCCGAAGGTTTCCTGACCATTGCCGTTGATAACATGGCAAATGCGGTGAAAAAGATTTCGGTACAGCGTGGTTATGATATTCAGAAATACGCATTGAACGCGTTTGGTGGTGCAGGGGCGCAGCATGCGTGTTTGGTTGCTGATGCACTGGGCATGGAGAGTGTGTATCTGCATCCGCTGGCGGGTGTGTTGTCGGCCTATGGTATTGGCCTGGCTGAGCAGCGTTGGTTGGGCGAAGAGGCGGTGGAAAAACCACTGACCGACACCGACTCGTTGCTGCAGGCCGAGCAGGCTTTTCAGCAACTATTACAACAAAGCGACATTCGCTCTGAGACATCGGCTGAAAAACGTCGGGCCTACTGTCGCTATGAAGGCTCGGATACACATCTGTTGGTGGAGTTCGCTGATGCGCCAACCATGCGCAGTCATTTCGAACAGCAGCATCAGCAGTTATTTGGTTTTATTCACAGTAACAAAGTGCTGATGTTAGATGCGGTACAACTGGAAGTGGTTAGCGGTGGTTATCAACCTGAATCGCTGAAGCCCGTTACGGTGGAGCCGCAATTACAAGAACACTGCGATTTGTATTCTGGTGGAGAGACACATCGAGTCGCCGTGTATGCTCGTGAACAGTTACCCGCAGGTTTTACGCTTCCTGGACCGGCATTGTTAACCGATGCCAACAGCACCATTGTGATTGAGCCGGCTTGGCAGCTGCAAGTGTTAACCAGCGGCGCGCTGGTTATTCGCAAAGTCACTGAGACAACTGCGGCCGCTGCCGCGTCTGAAGACAGCACGCATTATAAAGACCGTACAGAGCAAATCGTAAAAAACGATCCGGTGCGACTGGAAATCTTTAATAATATTTTTATGTCGGCAGCGGAGCAGATGGGCTTCGTATTGGAAAAAACTGCCTCCAGCGTCAATATCAAAGAGCGGCTGGACTTCTCCTGCGCCATTTTTGACCGGCATGGCGAACTGGTTGCCAACGCACCACACATACCGGTGCACTTAGGTTCCATGAGCGAGAGCATTAAGGTGGCGATAAAAGATCACCCCGACATGCAACCTGGTGATGCCTTTGTTCTCAATACTCCCTATAACGGGGGGACACATTTACCCGATGTGACGGTCGTGAAACCGGTTTTCATTGAGCAAGACCCGGTTTTTGCGGCAACCAACGAGGGCGACAATAAGCCGGACTTTTATGTCGCGGCTCGTGGTCATCATGCTGACATTGGTGGCATAACGCCCGGCTCCATGCCTGCGAACAGCCAGCATATCGAAGAAGAGGGGGTGTTGCTCGATAACCTGGTGCTGATGCGCAATGGGGAGTTTCAGACTCAAACCATTGTTGATGTTTTGGCTGCAGCGCAATATCCGGCACGCAACCCACAACAAAACATAGCGGATTTAACCGCGCAGCTGGCGGCTTGCGAAAAAGGCGCCAGCGAGTTGCAACGAGTGTGCGACGAATACGGAGCAAACACCGTGTCGGCCTACATGCAATATGTTCAGGATAATGCCGAGCAAACCTTGCGCGCTTGTCTGAGCGATTTGTCCGACGGTGAATTCTGCTATGCGATGGATGATGGTACTCAGTTCCGGGTGAGGATTGAGGTGAATCAGGCACAGCAATCCGCTGTGGTGGATTTTTCTGGTACCGGCTATCGACCAGATCAACCAATGCACCCCGGCAACTTTAATGCCCCTACTTCGGTCGTCTATGCAGCGGTGCTCTACAGTTTCCGGGCGCTGGTGGATAAACCCATGCCTCTCAACGCTGGTTTTTTTAAACCATTAACCATCAAGGTACCGGCTGAATCGATTATTGCCCCGGTTTTTCCGGCGGCAGTGGTGTCGGGCAACGTCGAGACGGCGCAGTATCTGACCGATTGTATGATGGGGGCATTGAATTTAATGGCAGGGTGCCAGGGTACCAACAACAACTTCACCTTCGGTGATGACGAGCACCAGTACTACGAAACCCTATGTGGTGGTGTTGGTGCCAGTAATAAAGGGACGGGTGCCAGCGGCGTACACAGCCATATGACCAACTCACGTTTGACCGATCCGGAAATTCTCGAACACCGCTTTCCCGTGATGTTAGAGATGTTCCATATCCGCGCCATGTCCGGCGGCGACGGTGAGTTTGACGGAGGCCACGGCGTTGAGCGCCATATTCGTTTCCTTAAGAACATGCGTGCCAATATCATCAGTGGCCATCGTGACGTGCCGACCTTTGGCCTCGACGGTGGCGGTCCGGGCCAGGTCGGCTTTAACTGTGTGAAACGACATCAGGGCCGTTTAGAGCGACTCGGCGGTTGCGCGGATGTCGAACTGGAAGCCGGCGATGTCTTTTGTATTCACACACCGGGCGGTGGTGGCTATGGCTGCTCATAATCTGAGCTTGTGATAGTATGGCCCGATTCTTACAGACTCCACTTACATTGAAGAGAGAGACCCCATGGAAATTATGGACGTCATTAAAGACCAGATCGAAAACAACGACATCCTGCTCTACATGAAAGGTTCACCCAATCAACCTCAGTGTGGCTTTTCAGCTAAAACGGTACAGGCGGTAATGGAATGCGGCCAAAAGTTTGCCTATGTTGATATTTTGTCGAATCCCGATATTCGCGCCAATCTGCCAAAATACGCAAACTGGCCAACCTTTCCGCAACTGTGGGTAAAAGGTGAGCTGGTTGGTGGTTGTGACATCATCACCGAGATGCATCAGAAGGGTGAATTAAAGCCAATGCTGGTTGAAGCTGCTCCTGCTGAGTAATTGTTTAATAAATAATTACGGAAAAAGCCGGTACGTTTGTGCCGGCTTTTTTGTTTTAAAAAAAGTTTTTATTCCAAGTTATTAAAAATCATTAAATAAACAAATTTATCAAAAGCAAATCTATATTATTCAAAAAAAAAGCCTTATTCTTTTTCGCGGTGATTGCCATTAAAACACTGTAATTGTTGGGGCTATTAACGCGAAATGACCGCTTTGCTATTCCATATAACTAATCAATTACCAGTAATAACTATTTATTCTTTAATTAAATGGGAGTAATTCTGATTTGTAGTTACTTTTTTGTTGCAGTGTTAATGAGATTTGCTAGCATTCTCGATGATTATTAACCCGCACACGAATGAGAAAGCTAATGAACACACCTAAGATTCTGGCAATTGCCGTATCCGCTGCTTTACTGGCAGCTTGTGGAAGCGATGATAACGATAATGATGACAAAAAAGTCGTTAATGCTCCGGAGACTTACACTTTCCCTAGTAAAGTCACTGCGGGTGAGTCTTCCGTTTCCTATTCCGGTCAGGTTGCCCGTAATGCTCTGATCAACGAACTAAAATCTGTGATTGGCAGCGGCGACCTTACCACCGTTGATGGTGAAATTAGTTTATCAGCTGCTGTTAAACAGAAATTGGCTCTGGTTTACGAGGGCGGAACTAATGGTGGAACGGTTAACTCAGGCGAAGCTGACTTAACTAACAGAAATGCTTACACCCTGGCAGCCGAGAAGACTCCTGTTGGCTTATCTAAGAAAACCGCTGACGCAAACTTCGAAGAAGCGGATTACACTGAAATCAGCAGCGGTAAGAATCTGGTGAGCAAGATCGCCGGTGTCGATAACGGTCTGGCCCGCGATGAATTCTTGGGTTGGAACATTGCCGCAGTGACTGTTCCTTCAAGTATTACTGGTAAGAAAGACGGTGAAGGCAACCCTCTTAATATCACCGGTGAGGATTCTAAACCACACGCTCTGGTTCAAAGCTGGTTTGACGCGGTTGCAGCCAATGCTGCAAAAGGTGACGCGCATCCTCATTCAGACTATGTCTCTGAGACAGGTCTTGACTACCAACAGCTGGTGCAAAAATTCCTGTTAGGAGCAGTTTCATTCGCTCAGGCATCTGATGATTACCTCAAAGAATCTAAAGGCCTGCTGAAAGGCAACTCTGCTGGCGATAAAGATGGCACTAAATCTTACACTCCTCTGGAGCACCAGTGGGATGAGGGTTTCGGCTACTTCGGTGCTGCGCGGGACTACAACAACTACACTGACGCTCAGTTAAAAGCTCAGAAAGATAACGACACTAACGGTGATAACGTTATTGATCTGGATTCTGAATACACGTTCTCAATGGCGCAATACGCCAATAAGCGTGACGCTGGTATTACAGGTGCTGATTACAGCAAAACCATCATGGATAACTTCCTGAAAGGTCGTCAGATTATCCAGGATAACTTTGGCACAGATCCTGTGCAGGGTGAAGGCTACCATGCGGAACTAACGGCAGTAGCTAAAACCATTGTTATGCAGTGGGAAGAAATTCTCGCCGCGAATGTTATTCATTACATCAACGATACTTTGGACGATATGGCCAATATCGGTGATGCAGAGAAGTATAGCTTTAGTGCTCATGCGAAACACTGGAGTGAAATGAAAGGTTTTGCTTTGTCTTTGCAGTTTAACCCGGCAGCAACTTCCGCTATGACTTTGCAAAATCTGAAAGATCTCAACAATTACATTGGTCAAGCGCCTAAGCTGACTAACGATGCCGATTACCGTAAGCAGCTTGAAGATGCCCGTACATTACTGAAAACCACCTTTAAGTTCGAAGGTGATGTAACTACGTGGTAAGTTGTTGCTAGTTCTGCGTTACCCTAAGGCTGCCTCTTATGCGGGGGCGGCCTTTTGCGTTCTTATTTCAGTGGATTTTAAAGGTATGTTCCGATGAAAATTCAAGCTTTATCTGTGTTAGCTGCCTCAACGCTTTTAACCGCGTGTGGTGGTTCTTCCTCCTCATCAAGCAGTGTAGGTGGCAACAATGGATTGTGTGCCGAATTAGCATCTAGCGCTTCCAGTTGTTCTGCATTACTGGTCACTGCCCAGGCACAACAAGCTGACCGTATTCAGGCGTTTGAGACGGCAGCAAAATCACTGGATCAGCATACCACCGCGTTTTGTAGCGCTATTGGTCAGGCGGGTGAAAGTGCTGCATTGGCGTTGGCTAAAACCAGTCTTGCCTCAGCAGCATCTGCCTGGCAAGCGTTGGAAGTGATGCAATTTGGTCCGGTGACGGAAACTGCCCGCAACAACTTTTACAGCTGGCCTTTGAGCGTTGGTAAAGGTGGACAAATTGATAATGAAATCGCACTGGTTGCTAACGGTGGAAATTTTAGTCCAACACCGAGCAAGCGTGGTTTAACAGCGGTTGAGTACGTTCTGTACAACAATCCTACAGACGCAAGTCGCTGTGATTACGCACAAAAAGTGACTGAGCGGATGGTATCTGAGGCGGAAGCGTTGACAACAGCGTCAGCGGCTTACAAACCTTCTCAGAGCTCGAATCAGCAAGCTGAAGTACAAAGTGTATTCGATGCCTTGTTCTACCTGGATACCAAAACCAAGTCCGACAAGATTCAAGAGGATATTTTACCGGAAGGTCAGAACGATTCGTTTGACGCTGATAAGCTGGAATACGCATACGCCGACCTTAACCGTGCTGCGGTTGCTGCTAATTTGAAAAGTGGCTTGGCCATCTTTACCGGTGACAACGGTGTTGGTTTCGAAGAATTACTGGTTGCTTCCAATCAGGCGGCATTAGCCAGTCAGATGAAAGCGGCATTGCAGCTGGCCATCGATGCATCAAAAAGTGGCGAGTTTTCGCAGGACTGGCGTGCGATATTAACGGACGCTAACAGCAACGATAAAAGCTCAAATGTATCGGCGTGTCTGAACATGACTGCAACCACAACCGCAGCTAACAGCAATATTGAAAAGCTGTGCTCGTTACCCAAGAAAATTCAGCCGTTTACTGCGGATCTGAAAAATTCAATGTCGATTGCATTAAGTCTGAGTGTTCCAGGTGGTGCTGCGGCTGATGGTGATTAATCAGAGTTTCTGATTAATTCTGAATAATAAAAAAGCCGGGTTTAAATTTTAAACCCGGCTTTTTTATTAGTTGCTTGAGAGTGAAGATTAAGTATTAGACAGCCGCAGCACACGACTGTGTAAATGGTTCTCCCACCAGAAATTCGATTTTATGGCAGCGGTGATTTTTGTCAGCTCTTGATTAGTTGCTTGCCAGTGCCACAATTCTCCAGCTCCGGCTGAAATCCAGCCTTCACTGTCACCCAATACGATTCCTTTGCTGAACTCCAGTGTTTGAACACCCGGCTTGATTGCTTGTTGCGGTTGCCAGTGGCTTAACAGGTGACCTCTGGGGTTGGAAATTAAGGCCGCACCCGCGTATGCAGACGATTTCGGAAAGGCTCTCAGGCTGGCGGTGTAGCCTTTCATATCCCAATAATAATGCTCATTTTCTGGTTGCAATAACTGCAACTGAGATTCACCGTCGCGGGCAAGTGCTACCGTGGCAGGGCGATCATCCTGTTTCTGGTACTGGCAGCCCACTAACACAGAGCCATCGGGCATCTGGGTCAGATGACGCGCGCTGAGTGCCTGAATCGGACTTTTCCAGCGCTGCTTGATGGCGCCTGTAGGAATATCAATCTGAACCAGCTCCGATTTCATCGTGCTAATATTCAGCGGGTCCCGGCCACTGTTCGGGTGAGTTAATACGCCGGTGTTGGCAATGTAAAGTTGGTCACCATCAATGATTAGTTCATGTGGGCCAATGCCATCCGTAGCAATGATGCGCTTCAGCGTCAGGTCAGCAGCATGAATTTCCAAAACGTAGCCGGTTTTTTCGACATAATGGCTGGCAGTCGAATATATAAAGCGTCCATCGGCTGAGAATACACTGTGCCCTTCATAATGCATGTTTTCTGGTGGCATCAAATGAGCTAATAACTCGCCCGAGGTGCTGTATTTTTTTAATGGTGCATCCGGCTCACGTGAATTCACCAATACCGCAGGCGATGCGTGGTGTGGAAACAGATCGGCCATGTGGACTCGGTCATCTACGGTGATATCACTGATCAAATTCCCCTCGGTATCACTGATTAATACACCGAATATAGACTGCGTCGCGTGGTCACGATAACCCGATACCAACAGTCGCTGTGATGTTGTATTAACTGTTGCGCTTCTTTCCGATTCGGTTCGGGCGGAATATATGCCACCACACAAAGATACAGAGGCAGATAATCCCAGTGCTGAGGTTTGAATAAATTGGCGTCGATTGATTTTTTGCATAGTGTGATCAGCGCTTCAGCAATAATTGTTTGATCAGGGGCATATGCCGATTTGGCAGAGGTAGGTCGTGCTCACCACTGTGCCAGCTGTTGAACAGGTAATCCCATATTGCCAATACCGACCCATAGTTATAATGGATACCACCCACACCATGATGAAGCTGGTGCTGTGCCGGACTGATGAACAGCACTTCCAGTTTGCCATACCTCAATGGGATATTAGAATGCCGCAGGTTGGCACCGGCCATATTAAATATCCAGATAAAACCACCGACTCCGAAAATTTGCCAAAGTTCCGGCGTTTTTCCGATGACAGAAAAATAGCCGCCGCTTAGTACTCCGTAAACTGTCACCATTCTTATCTGATAGAGAAACTGTTCTATCGGATGCAATCGCAGCAAAGTAAAGGGGGTGAGTACTTGTGCGCTATGATGCACTCGGTGTATGCGCCATAACCAACGACTGTGAAGCAGGCGGTGCAGGCCGTAACGTGAGGCGTCATCCACTAAGAATAAAATAATTGCGTAAATAGAAATTAAAATGACGGGGCTCATTTCCGCTACGCTGTTTTCCCCCAGTTGCGTAACGGGGAAAACGGTACTGAAAAAGGCGTTACTGCTAATCGCAATCTGAATAATCAGAAAAACGTTACTTATACCCAGAAATGAAAACAACAGTGCATTGAAAACAATTAACGCATATTCCTGGCGGGTCGATGTGTTCCACCAATAAGACAATGTAAACCAGGATTTCAGGTAATGCTTGCGGCTTGCCCAGGAGGTTGTTGTCCATAACAGAACAATCAAAGCCGCAGAAAGCCAATAACCCCAGAATGTTCTGCTTTCTGGAGCTAACAGCAAAGAAGACAGTGATTGCCACCAATCGCTCAGCAAAAGCGGCAGGCCAGCAGATATTTCAGACACAGCCAATTCACGGTGTTAAATCAAAGTCTGAATGATAACCCATCTCTTGCACCTTTAATATTGAAACTCATTTATGGTTAAATGCCGGGTCGATAATTTTTTATGTAGTTCCTGCGGAGCATGCTGTGCGTAAACTGTTGCTGAACCCTTCTGCTGTATCTGATTCTGATCGTTCTGGAGTAGCTCCACTAGCACTCGCCATTACCCTTGCTGGGGCCTCTGCTGCAGCACTCGCCGAAGATAATATGGAGCTTGATAATGTTTATATTACTGGTGGTGAGGAGTTGGTGCGCACGCAGCCAGGGTCAGCAACATTAATTGATGACGTGGCGCTGGAACAGTTCGAATACACCGATATCAACCGTATTCTGAATGCCGTACCGGGCGTTAATCTGCAGGAAGAAGACGGTTACGGTCTACGCCCCAATATTGGATTGCGTGGCACGTCACCGGAGCGCAGTAAGAAGATCACTTTGATGGAAGACGGCGTCTTGGCTGGTCCTGCGCCGTATTCTGCGCCAGCGGCCTACTATTTCCCGAATGTCTCGCGCATGAGTGCGGTGGAGGTCTTTAAGGGCCCATCCACGATTCAATATGGCCCGGCAACCGTGGGTGGTGCGGTTAACCTAGTAAGCCGCCCGATTCCTTTCAGTCGTTCCGGTGAGCTGGACTTGCAATACGGCAGCGATAACTTCCAGCGTTATGAGGCTTGGTACGGTGGCGAAAGTGATGGACTGGGCTTCCTGATCGAAGGTTTGCGCGTGAGTGCCGATGGCTTTAAAGACCTGGATGGCGGTGCCAATGGTCGTGGTGAAGACAGTACCGGATTCGTGCGTAACGATTTCAATACCAAATTCAGTTGGGAAATCCTGGGTAACTACAGTCATCGGTTTCAGCTAAAACTGGGTTACGCTGATGAAATATCGGATGAAACCTACCTGGGCCTGAGCCGCGCGGACTTCGACAAAAATCCCAATCGCCGTTACCGCGCCAGTAGCCTGGACAAGATGGAATGGGACCACAACACCATCCACTTAAACCATCTGTTCACACTGCCGAACGACTCGACCATTTCCACCGATGTTTATCGCCATACGTTTAGCCGCGACTGGTTCAAAGTGAACAAGTTTGGTGACGGAACCACCTTGCAGGAAGTGCTTCAGGACCCGCAGGATAAACAAGACTACTTCAACGTCATTAAGGGGGAGCAGGCGTCGACTAACTCCAGTGACCAGCTGCTGATTGGCAGTAATGATCGTTCTTATGTCTCGCAGGGCGTTCAGTCCCGTTACAACGCGATGTTTAACCAAGGCGGCTTAGTTCACAATCTGGAACTGGGTGTGCGCTATCACGTCGACAGTGTTGAGCGTGAGCACACTGAACAAAACTACGATATGACAGCCACGGGTGAGTTACGTGCTGTCGCGGGTACCTTTACCACCACCACGCTCAACGAAGCTGAAGCTAAGGCCTGGGCGCTGCATATAAAAGATGACATCGAAATTGATAACACCACCGTGACTGTCGGGGTGCGCCACGAAAACATCACTTCCAGCAAAACCAACTTCCGCCTAGATACCGGTGTTAAACAGAGTAAACAGGAAATGGATCAGTCGGTTACTCTGCCGGGAATCGGTGTGTATTCTCAGCTGAGTGAGGAATTGGGTGTGCTGGCGGGGGTCTATCGTGGGTTTACCGCTGCAACACCGGGTGGTTCGGGTGATGTGAAGCCGGAAGAAAGCACCAATTATGAGATTGGTGGTCGTTACTCAGGTGTGGGTCAGGCAGAAGTGATTGCCTTCT